>CAJJOX010000022.1 GCA_905193485.1 uncultured Porphyromonadaceae bacterium
TGTCGCTTTGAGGGCATATACTCCGCCGTCGGCTTCAGCTTCCAGTATGAGTCCGGGCAGACCATGTAGTTTCCAAGGCCCTTCCTGTATGGGAATTTCGGTCGAGAACCATGCTGTCCAGTTACGGCCATGATAAAGCGCTGAAGCTTTGCGGCATTCGTAACCGAGAATGTTTTTTACAGAGTCTGTGAGTTGCCATTGTATTGCTTCAAACGGCTCTTCGACCAACCGGCGTTCCTGTTCGTCGTAAAACGTTTTGATGTTTTCTCCTGTCCGTTTCACGACATAATATCCTTTAGGTGTACTGTTTAGTGGTTTTCCCGCGGCGATGAGTGCGAGCGTCTGCCGATTAATGGCTTCTTTCCCTCCGGGGGTTGACATAATAGAGTCATGTGTCCATTTTTCAGGGTTATAGAACATTGAGCGTCGGCCGTCGGCAACGAGCACATAGTCGATGTCGTTTTTTGTCGTACCGTCTGTTAGACTTGTTGCGGTGCTTGTGTAGGCAACTGCAAGATTCTGCGCTGAAGCGGCGCCGAGCGCCGCAACAGCAGCGAGAAGGATTGTCAGAATAGATTTCATGATTCGTTATTTTTTAGGTGGGTTGTTATTTTCGGAAGGTTATCGAGAATAGGAGCTGGCGTCCGCGTAGTTGACGTTGCGACTCGAAGGAAGATAGTTCGGAATAGGTGGTGTAGTTATAGGCATGTTTGTTGAGAATGTTGGTGATTGATGCGGCAAATTCGATTCGTTTGCTTGGCCGGTATGCCAGACGGGCGTCAAGCATCAGTAAGTTTTTGTAATTGTGCTCGACGAGTTCATTGCGGTAGTATTCGCCTCCGGCAGTGAAGGTCCATTTGCTGTGGGGTGTGAATGTGAGGGTGAGTTCGTTGGTCAGCGTGGAAAGCCACGATTCGCTGACGTCGTTCATGGAAAGACGGCTGTTTGAACGGGCGACGGAGCAGTCGAAACTGAACCATGATGATGGGGAACCGTTGATATTGGCGCCTATGCTCCAGGAAGAGCGGACGGAACTTATTTCACGTGATTGCGAGAGCAGGTGTGATTCGTTGCGATGGAACGAGCTGTTGATGCCGCATGTTCCATGAAGGAAGTCAAGCGCTTTGCTTATGTCGGCCAAGACCATAGTTGTGCGCCTTGAGCTCCGTGCGGGCGAGTAGCTGTAGGCTATGTAATCGCCGTGGATTTGCTGAGACATAGTGTAGGGGAGGCGGCTCCAGGATTGCATCACCATGCTGTTGGCAAAGAAGCCGTGCCGGATGTGTTTGTAGGTGATGCGGGCCGAGATGTTTTGCGAAGAGGAATTATAGAAGTTGTCGGTGCCGAAACGGAGGGTGCGGTAGTCCGACATGACCGGTGCCGGATGTATGAGGTTAAGGTTTATCGGCGTCCGGCCAATGGCTCCCCGGAGCAACGCCGAAAAGCGGGTACACGGTTTCCAGTTGAATGTGAGTGACGGAGAGAAATAAAGTTCGTTTCGGTTGGCGAATGATTTGTCGAATGTGTAGCGGGCGTAGCTTATCGGGAGGGACAGGTTGATGTTGACATGTCGTAACCGGTATTCGATTTTTGGGGTGGCGTAGAGTGTCAGTCGGTCGGTTGAGACAACATTCTCGGATATTCCTGATGTCATTTGCGGCAGTTCGGGCAGTTGAGATCGCATCGAGCGTGTATAGATCGTCAATCCCGTTTCGAGGTTGATGCTGATGCTTTTTAGAATGAATGTATATGCGGCATTTTCATGTGAAAAAAAGGCGTGGTCGGAAATGTGTTGTGTGAGATCTGCCTGATCTCTGTCGATTCGGAGAGTTTGCGGCATAGATTGCCATTCGGTGATGCTTTGGAATGTGACAAGATGTTTCTCTTTGAAACGCTTGATCAGTTTGAAGTTGTTGCTGATATAGTAGTCGGGGAGGTTGGCCGACTGAATGTTGGGAATGGAGCCGGCGCAGTTGATTGCCAGGTCACGCCAGTCAATGTCGGTGCGCAGTGTGTTGTTGATATATGCCGATCTGTCATTGAGTTCATATACGAATTTTCCTCCGAGCGAATGATCGTGTTCCGTGCCGTATCGGTTTTCGGTGATTATGTTGTTGCCGGAGTCGAGAAAATAGGTTGTGATGTCGGTTGCGTTGGCTGTGGTGCGGTCAAAAGCATAGTCGATGTTGGCGCGGAATTCTCCACGCCGGAATTTCCATAAATTGTTGACTGAAACGAGAAATGATCGATTGAAAATAGTGCGTTTGTTGTCAAGAGAAGGAACTTCCGGCAAAGCGACATTCACATATCTGTTCAGATCTGTATTGCGGCGGTCGGCAAAAAAGTCGGTGTTGGACGATGCCAGGTCTTCACCTGTATTATTGGCGCGGAATGTGGCGATGTTCTGAAACGATGGCATAACGGCCATGGCAAACAATTCGCCATCCCATGCCGTTTCATCGGGTTGCCACGACCGGCCACCTCCGGCGTCGCCATGAAATGACCATGTGGCTTTGGATCGTTTTTTGAGTTTGAGATTAATGGCTGCTCTGTCGGAAAAAGCTATGCCGGTGAGCACTTGAATGGGTTGATGGTTTTCCATCACCTCAACAGAGCCAATGTCGTCGTGACTGATGCCGTTGGTGGCGACGCCATATCTTCCTCCGAGCAGATCGGAACCTTCGATATAGAACCTGTTGATATCCTCGCCTTGATATTGAATATTTCCGTTTTGACCCACTTCTATCCCTGGCATGCGCCGAAGCACATCGCCTATGGTGTGGTCCTGCGCCTGTGCGAAACTGCCGACATCGTAGCTTATGGTGTCGCCTCGCTGACGTATGCGGTCGGCTTTGACCGAAACTTCCGCAAGTCTGATAGAGGATGGTGACAGGAATAATGTCACAGGTGTCGTCACGCGGTCAAGATTGACGATGCTTCGGTTATATCCTATCATTGCCGCCTCCAGAGTGCAACTATCGGTGACTGTAGCGGTAAGACTGAATGTCCCGTCTGATTTCGACGCTCCATAAGACAGAATTTTACCATTGGCAGTTTTGATTGTAAGGGATGCTCCGATCAATGGTTCGTTTGTACAAGAGTCTATTATTGTGCCTGTTAGGTTGATCGTGGCCGAAATGATAAGTGCGTGAGGCAGACACGCCAGAAATATGATCTGTCGCAACATGGTCTGAGAGTGTTAAGTGAGAGTTCCCTGTTTTTCCCTCGGAGAGGCTTTTATTGCATTGTTATGTCGATGCGCTCTTTACTTTTGTCGATGGTGATGGCTTTGATTTGTCCGGAGGGAATTTCGTTGAGTTTCGGCCGATCGATCTGCCGGTCATCGATATAGATAGCCGGCATATTGTCGGAGGACTCTACAGGGACGCCAACAGTATCGACCGGTGTGACGGTAGGGACTGACAGTGCGGCTCTTATTGTCGGAGAGCACAGTAAGGTTGCTCCGGTAATGAATGCCGCTACAGGAACGACGTATAATAATCTGTGCCACCCTTTGTTTTGTGCGGGACGCAGCATCATGGCTATGCGCTCGTTGAGTCCGCAGTGGCTCAAGGTGTTGGCCAAAGAGGGAAATTTCGATCCGGCAGCCCGTTTGACAAGAAACATCTGGTAGTGGTAGGCATCGGTTCCGTCGCGGAGTGTGAAGGCATCGGCTTGGAATTCATGCACATTTTTCAATTCGGCTCTCATAGTCCATGCTGCCGGATTGTACCAGCAGAAAATGGATGCGAGCTGAGCTAATACCATGTCGGCGGAGTGCAGGAGTCTGATATGCCCGGTTTCGTGTAAGAGAATAGTCTGTCGGTTTTCATGCCAGTCGTTATGGTTCATTACAATAATGTGACCGATGCTGAAAGGGGACAGATGTCCGTTGTCTGTCAGACAGATCAGATGGTTGCGTAAACGGATCTTTTCCGACCGACGTATTATATTGATGACGCGCACGATTTCGATAACAGTAAAAGCTGTGACTATTGCGGCGCCGAAAGCCCATATCACGGCCAAGCCGTCGATTGTGAAAATCCATGGCGTCGGGGTAGAGGCGGAATCCACGGGATTGGCAGCGCCGGCTGAGGCGGTCGAGGCGGCCGGCAGCAGAGCGTATGCTACGGGCATCAACGAGATGCTGAATACGTAGCTTGCAAGCAATACGGTGCGGTTTGTCGCAAATCTTTTCTCCGATGAAAGCAGTGCACGGTAAACGAGCCATAAAATCAGCAGGAGGATTGATGCGCCGATTGAATATGCGAACAATTGTGTCATGATTCCCGATGTTGGTTTTTGTTGCCTTTTTCGATCATGTCGATCAGCTCTTTAAGCTGTTCGGCATTTATTTCTTTATCTTCGACAAGCTGCGAAACCATGGAGAAGCAGTTGCCGAAATAATTTTTTATAACGCGGCCGACAGCGTTTTTGCGATAGTCGCCCTTCGATTTCAACGCGAAGTAATTGAATCCGCCGAAGCGTCCGGCCTCATGGCCTACGTATCCTTTCTTTTCCAGAAGCCGGACGAATGTCGATATGGTATTGACATGCGGCTTAGGTTCGGGATAGAATGCGATGAGTTCCTTAACGCTGCAGGGGCCATGTTCCCAGAGCATCAGCATGATTTCTTCCTCCTTTTCGGTCAGCTTTTCTTTTGCCATTGTCTTAACGAAATATTTAGTTGATGGCGCAAATGTAGAACATATTTCTGACAATCCAAAAAAATCAACGAATTTTTTCGTTGAATCTGCGTTAGTCTTTCTCCAAATTTTCTTTCAGAAATTTACTGCTGAATCTTGTTCCCGAGATACAAAAAAGATGTGCTGAAAAATAGGCATATGGGTAGTTTTCTGCATCCGGAATGGGATATAGCCGTAAACGCAACGCGACGTGCTTCATTCAGGCACGCCGCGTTTGTGGGATTATTTAATGATTGTGCCGTTGAAAACGGCAGCGAATAGCTTGATCAGAGAGAAGTGGTTGCGGGGAGGGCTATTGTGCCGTGGTTGTGGAGGGCGGGGGTGCGGAAGTCTTTGCTCATGAGGCTGCGATATGCGCCGGATGATGCGCGTGACTGGCTGACTGTCGGTTTGGAGTCCGAGCTGATCCACTGTAACGCACAACGGCAGAGAACATCGTCGGTGGTGCCGAAGTCGCCGTAGAAATAGAGGCTTTCATCGATTGAAACATCCGGAGTGAAACCATCGGCGTAATCGCGGAAGCCTTTTGCATTCTGGCTGTAGAATGTGATGGGTGCAAACAGGAAGCTGTATGATCCGAAGTTTTGCGATATGGCTTCCATGCCGACGTTTTTGCCGTTGGTCGTCGTCCCGATGATGTTTACGGAAATGTCGAGGCCGCGCAGTCCGTTGATGATTAGCTCGGAAGCTGAAGCCGTGTTCTCGGTGGTCAGCACGTAGATGCTTTTAAGGCCAAGGCTTGCCGTGAGAGCTTCGGATATCTTGGAGTAGTTGCGCTCGGGAGTTTCGGCTTTGCCGATGAAATAGTCGCCGATTTCACCTTTGGCGGTTCGTTGGGCGTTGTAGGTCGTGCGATTGTAGAGCTGGCCGTTTTTGTCGTTTCCGGCGACAAGAGTGCCGAGCACTACGCTAGACAGCACGTGGCCGCCACCATTGTAACGTAGATCAAGAATCAGATCAGTGACGCCTTGCGATTTAAACTGGCTGAACAAGTCGATAAGCTGAGAATCAAACTGGGTGTCGAAACCGGTGTAGGCGAGATATCCCACTTTCTTTCCGCCTTCAAGTTGGAGCACTTTTGAGCTATAGATTGCCGGATCTGTGAAGGTGGCCTGTCCGATGTTGACGGTTTCTATTTCTGTGTAGCCAGTCGGCTGAGAATTTACGTAGGTCAGCTCCACTTTTGTAGCTGTTACGTTGCCTTCATTGAGTTTTCCGGCAAGTGAGGAGTAGTTGGTGCGCGTCACTCTTACTCCATTGACTTTGCCAATGAGATCGCCACGGCGAATGCCTGCTTCATATGCGGGAGAGCCCGGTGCCACCATGGCCGGAAGCAGGAGCACGTCGTTGTTGCTTTCGGTATAGGTTCCGGCACTGAGATAAGTGATGCCAGATCCGGTTTCCTCTTCACCGGCACTACGCGAAGGAGCGTCGCTTTCGATAAATGAGTAGTAATATGCGCGTTTGCCATTTACCCAATGTCCGTCATCGCGGTTGCGATGGTTGTCAGCGTCGACAAAGTCGAGAGTGGAAACGAGGAATCTATCGTAGGATAAAGAGTAGTCGGGCTCGAAAGAAGCGAGCGGTTCATTCCATAGATAGGACTGTTTCATGTAGTTGAGCATCCATCGGTTGACATCGCTGTATGTGCCCTGGGCACCAGGAGTCTGTACGATTTCCAAAGTGCAGTTTCTGTCAGCGCCGGCCACACGTATTATGATGTTTGCCGAACGCTCCGCTCCCGTGTTGTTGGGCGCAACCGAAACGGTGATTTCCGATCGACCGTCGCGACCTCTGACCGGAGACAATGTGCACCACGAAGCATTTGAGGCGGCAGTCCATGCGTCGGCGGCATTGAAAGTGAGTCTGAGGGTTTCACCGTTGTTGTCGGCAAAATAGGTGTCGTTCCACGACTGATTGGTTATGCCTGTTCCGTTGATTGTAATTTCCGAGTCGTCGTCGGAGCAAGCGGGAAGTGATATTGATGCAGAGGCGATGACTAATGCGGCCAATGCTGCATGAATAAAATGTTTCATTTTGTAGGGGAAAGGAGATTGAATGATTAATTATCCGAATTTGCTGATTTTTCGGAGATTGGCCGGATCGGTGATCTTGATCTGGCGGCCGTCGACCACAATCAGCCGTTCATTGACGAATGCCGTAAGCGTGCGTATGGCATTCGATGTCGTCATGTTGGAAAGGTTTGCCAGATCTTCGCGAGCCATGTAAACGCGTAGTGTCATGCCGTCGTCCTCAAAACCGTAGTGGTCTATAAGCACCATGAGCGCTTCGGCCAGACGGCCTCGTATATGTTTTTGTGTGAGATTGACGGTGCGTGTGTCGGCGCTGCCGAGGTTGCGCGAGAGCTCATGAATGAAAAACCAGGCAACGTCGCGGTTGAGGTCGATGAGCTCCTTGACCACCGACATGGGAAACGCTCCCACAATGGAGGCCTCCATCGCCGAAGCTGTGTGAACGTAGGCTTCGCCGGCAAAATAGGCTCTGTAGCCGAAATATTGCACGGGATTGATGAGGCGAAGTATCTGCTGGCGTCCG
Source organism: uncultured Porphyromonadaceae bacterium (assembly GCA_905193485.1). GTDB lineage: Bacteria > Bacteroidota > Bacteroidia > Bacteroidales > Muribaculaceae > Paramuribaculum. Next base: position 7,263 of record CAJJOX010000022.1, read on the forward strand.
CCGACACCGTCTTTGTATAATTTGGCTTTGCCTTTGAGCAGGCACCAGAGATATTCGGGTTGCTCGCGCTCGGCATATATGATCTGATTTTTTTTGAAGTGATGGAGCGTGAAGTTGTCGGTGATCATGCGCTTTTCGTCGCCGCTGAGTATGGTCCATATCTCCGACATGTCCTCGCTCATCACTTTTTCCAATGCTTGTTTAATCATGTCGTTATTTTGCAAAACATTGTTGTACAACATCTGCAAAGTTACGAATTAAAATGGAATAGGCAATAAAATCGGATATCGGACGGCAATTTGGATGTTGTCCGGAGAGCCTGCACGATGAAAGACTGCGCTTGGGAAAGCCGGTTTTCAACGACCGCAGTTATAGAATTGCAGGATGCGCATGCGTAGTAAAGACTCATATTTTGCCTGGACAGCTTGCGCCGCAGCTGTGATGTAGGCGGTCTTTGTCTGTTCGAATTCAGTCGCATTGGCGCGGCCGAAATTGTATTTTTCCTGCATGGCCTCCATGGCTTCGCGTGCAGCCTCACGAGCCGTTTCGGCGGCATGTAGTTTGGCTCGTGCCGCATCGGCCTGGCAATAGGCTTGTTGTATTTCCTTCAATAGAGATGTGCGTGCGTCGTCATAAAGCAGTTCGGCGTTGAGTCGTTGCACTTTGGCTTTGCGTACGGCGTTGCGTGTGGTGAATGCGTCGAAGATGGGAATGGAGAGCGAGAAGCCGAGATATTTGTTGAAATTGTCACGCATCTGACGGTGAAATGCCGGATTCTCCATTCCGGAAATGTTATAGTATGAGCTTGAAAGTCCGGCGTTGAGCGACAAACGGGGGAGCCAGCCGCTTTTGGCAAGGGATATCTGTCGGTCGGCAGTGGCGATGCCGAGTTCGGAAGCTTTGAGCGAGTGGTTGATGCGCATGGCGTTTACAAAAATGGCATCAGCATCCGGAAGCAATGCGATGCTGTCGGACAAAGGAGCGATGTCGAAATTTTCGATGTCGGTCAGCTGAAGCAGGTGTGCGAGATCGACGAGGGCGATTCGCCGGTCGTTGGCTGTGGTTATGGATGTGAGCTTGTCCTGTTCAAGTTGCGAACGGGCTTGTGTGAGGTCGAGCTCGGGAATCTTGCCTGCTTCGAGAAGAACTGAGCGGCGGTCAAGTTCGACCTGTGATATTCGTTGCTGTTCGAGGGCGACCGCATGGAGTTCGCCACAATATAGCACCTGAAGGTAAGCCGACATGACCTGAAGGGTGACATTGTCTTTGGCAGCCTCAATGTTTTCGAGCATTGCCGATAAATTGGCTCGCGCAAGATCAAGTTGACGTTTTGCTGACAGCCCCTGGAATAAGGGCAGCGAGAGGCCGACATTCCAACCGAATTCCGAGGTGTTGCGGTCGGCATAGGTGTTTTCCGATGTGAGTCCACGACCGAAATTGAACGTCTGTGAAGCACCGGCGTTAAGCTCGGGAAGAAACTTGTCTTTGGCCTCGGTGATGTCCAGTTGTGCCGATTGGCTTTCGAGCGTTCGCTGACGCACCGAGATATTGTGGTCAATGGCATACTCGATGCATTGGTCGAGTGTCCAGGGCGTCGGTGCAGTCTGGGATATTGCTGAAAAGGATGAGGCGATAGCAGTGAAGGCTATGATTGAAAGTCTGGTTGACATGGTCATTGTTGTTGTATTTCGGCGCCGCGCAGACGCGTTGTTGATTCGATTCCGGATTTTACTTCTATATTGAGGCCGTCGCTTGTGCCGGTGACAATTTGTGTGCGTCGGAATGTCTGGTTGGGAATACTGTCGGTAAGGACATAGACAAAGGTGGAGTCGCCCGAAAACTCCACGATGCTTTCAGGCACACGCATCACGTTGCCGGTGCGTTTTATGGCCACGGTCGCGTTGGCGCTGTAGCCGGCGCGGAGATTTTTATCGGTATTGCCGGAAACGGCAGTCCTTACTTCAAATGTGTTGGCGCCGTTGCTCTGGGTGCCTTTCGGCGAGATATATTCAATCGATGCCTCGGCTGAGAAATCCGGAATAGCTCCCACAGTGATGGTGACAGGCATTCCTACTGAAAGTGATCCGACTTCAGTTTCGTCAGCCGTGCCTTTAAATATCAGATTGTTCATGTCGGCCACAGTTGCGATTGTGGTTCCGTCATTGAAAGTATTGGCCTGTATCACCGACGAGCCGACTTTTACAGGCACATCGAGCACGAGTCCGGTGATAGTGGCACGTACCTGCGTGTTGGCCTCCGAGGCATTGTAGCGCGACACGCCCTGTTTGACAATGTTCACGGCGTCGCGGGTGGCCTCAAGTTCGGCATTCGCTTTGTCAAGGGCAGCCTCTGTATTCTCATACTCCTCACGGGATATGACTTTCCGTTCATACAACATGGTGTTACGTTCATGTTTGAGCCGTGCGTCATCAAGCGCTATACGGGCAACCTCAACACGACTTTCGGCTTCTGAAAGCATCGACGCGTCGGGAATTACCTTGATCACGGCAATCACGTCGCCCTCATGAACCATATCACCGGGCTCGACATTGATTTTTGTAATGATGCCTGAGATCTGGGGCTTGATGAGAATTTCATCGCGTGGTTCGATTGAACCGGTTAGCACGGTTGTCTGTTCGATAGTGCCGGTGTCGGGTGTCACGATCTCGTAGACGGTAGGCTTCTCTTTGGAATTCACGAAGAGGAATACAAAAGTGCCTATAAACGCCAGGGCTATGATGACCCATAGAAGAATCCGGAAAATTTTTTTCATATAAGATGATGTTTTGAGGTTTCTATTTACGCGTGGATTTTGTTTATTTGTCGTTCAATGCTTCGATCGGTTTGATTTTTATGGCCTTAAGCGCCGGAATAATACCGGCGGCAGTGCCGAGAATAACAAACAGCGCCATGATGCATGCGGCGTTTGTGAATGACAGCTGGAAATGTGCCGATCCGAGAACCGGGTCATAGGTGAGTCTGTCGGCGACGGAAAGCACTACCACGGCGAATAAAATGCCCGCGATGCCTGCCATTGTTGTAAGCGCGGCGCTTTCACACAGAATCTGGACAATGATGTCACGCTGCCGGGCACCGATGGCCCGCCGTATGCCGATTTCCTGAGTGCGTTCCTTCACGATGATCCACATTATGTTGCCGATTCCGATGATTCCGGCCATCAGCGTGCCGATTCCGACAAACAACGCCAAAAGGCTGATGCCGATGAAGAGATTTTCAACCATCTGGAACGGCTCGGAAATATCCATGAAGCGAAGAGCATCACTGTCGTCGGGATCGACAGGATGGAATGTGGCGAAGGCTTTACGCATCACGGGCTCGATCTCTTTGGGCGAGTGTCCGCTTTTTGCAGTGTAGATGAATCCATCGACTTCAGTGCCTTTGTTATAGGCGCGTCGGAGCGTAGTGGATGGGATAATTACGGTTTCGTCCATTTTACCTCCAATTGAGGCCTGCGAAGTCTGACTCACGACGCCTACCACTAAAAAGTAGACATTGTTGACGGATATGTATTTGCCTACAGGATTTTCAGATCCGAAAAGCTCGGCCGCGACGGAACTGCCGACAACGGCCACTTTACGGATCTGTGCATCGTCGGTGGCGTTTAGCACACGACCGGAATTGATCACCGGGAGCTGGATTTTGAAATAATCGCTTTCGACACCAAGAATCTGACGCGCTGTCGATTTGGTGTTGTAGCACAGATTTCCCATCTCAAATGTGAGTTTTGTCGACAGATCGATTACAGGTGAAACACGCCGGGTGAATTCAACATCACGATCGTCGAGCTGCCACAGCATGCCTTTGTTGAATCCGCCGTAGGATTTTGTCGTGCGGTCCGGGAAACAAGCTCCGAGGTTGGTGGCGAATCCGTCGAAATTCCGCATCAGCATTCCACGCAATCCCGAGGCACCGCCCATCAGCATCGCCAGCATTGCCGTGCCCCAGAATATACCGAAGGCCGTGAGGAATGTACGTGTCTTGTTGCGGGAAAGTGAAGCTCCTATTTCGCGCCAGTTGTCGGTGTCAAACAGATTCATGATTTTGAGGAATGAATGGTTATTCGTCGCGTAGGGCTTCGACAGGTTTTACTTTAGTTGCTTTGATTGCCGGAAAGAGGCCTGCCAGAGCTCCGGAAATGATGAGCACGATCGTGACATTAAGTGCTGTGGACAGGTCGACTGTCGGATCCTTAAGGAAGTCGACTCCCTGTGCGAAGAACGAGATCAACGCTGTTATCGCCGTGCCCGTTACTATGCCGACATATCCGAACAGTGTGGTGATGACTACGCTTTCAGCCACAATCTGCGTCAGGATACTCCGCGGTTTCGCGCCGATGGCACGGCGGATGCCTATTTCATGGGCGCGCTCCCTCACCGACACAAACATGATGTTGCTCACGCCCACTATGCCGGAGAGTAACGTAAAAAGTCCGATAAGCCATACGGCAATCCGTAGGATGTTCATTGCGGAAAGGCTCGACATGTAGCTTGTGAACCGGTTCCATGTGTAGACTCCGCTTTCGTCGTCGGGGTCAAATTCGTGGGCTGCCGCCATGGCATGGCGTATGTCGCGTTCGGCCTCTTCGCCGTCATCGATTGTGGTCACATCTTTAATCATCACCTCCGATTGGGAAACGGTGCCGTCGTTGCCCATGATGGCCATTGCTGTAGTAAACGGTATGTAGGTGCCGTTTTCCCATTCGTGGCGGTATATGCCGATGATGCGCCATGAAAGGCCGAAGGCGTCGACGCGCTGCCCCAAGGCTTTTTCTGCCGAGCCGAAGAGCAGGGCGGCGTTCTTTTCTTCGAGAACCATCGCTTTACGGTTTAGATCCAGATCCGGCTGATTGAGGAACCGTCCATAGATTATGTCGAGTTTTGCGCGTTTTTCTTCCTGCGGAGAGTGTCCGTAGAGGCTTCCGGAAATATATTCGTCGGCCGATGAAATATAAGCCGAGTCAATGACTTTTATCTGCCAGACATCGGCGATGTGTGAACCGCCTTTTTCGATGAGTTGCGACCTGTCGGATGTTTTTAGCTCGATATGGCGCCCTTCTTTATACCCTTTGTAGGTCTTTGATGTGACGCCAGGCCACATTGAGATGACGCTCGATGTTTCGAGTGACGCCATTGAAGTGAAGCCGTTGTAGACGCCACGGCTCATTCCAAGCAGCACGATTAGCATGAAAATGCCCCATGCTACGGCGAAACCTGTCAGTGCGGTGCGCAGTTTGTTGCGGCGAAGAGTCTGTCCTATTTCTCGAATGAGGTCTAACATTTTTCGGAATAATCGTTGGATGTGACGACCGGATCATCTGCCATGATGCTTCCGTCGGAAATTCGGATTATGCGACCGGTCTGGGCTCCCACATTCGGGTCATGGGTCACAACTACAATAGTCATGCCTTGGTCGTTTAGCTTGCGGAAAACATCCATCACTTCTTTCGAGGTGTGAGAGTCGAGGGCTCCGGTCGGTTCATCGGCAAGAATTATCGATGGATTGGTGATGAGTGCGCGGGCAATGGCTACGCGCTGTTTTTGACCGCCCGACATTTCCGACGGCAGATGACGGGCGCGGTCGGCCAGCCCCATACGTTCAAGCTGTTCCATTGCGAGCATGTTTCGTCGTCGACGCGATACTCCCTGATAGTATAGTGGCAGCGCCACGTTTTCCACAGCATCCTTATAGCTTATCAGGTTGAACGACTGAAATACGAATCCGATCATGCGGTTGCGCAACTCGGCGGCGCGGTTTTCGCTCAGATTTTTGACGAGCGTGCCGTCGAGAATGTATTCTCCGGTATCATAGTTGTCGAGAATGCCTATGATGTTGAGAAGAGTGGATTTTCCGGATCCGGACGCACCCATTATGGATACAAACTCGCCACGGCCGATTTCGAGGTTTATGCCTTTGAGCACATGGAGCGGAACTGCGCCCGGATAGGTCTTGTTTATGTCGTTCAGACGTATGATCATCGCTAAGTGATAAATGACTGTTTGAGATAATTCATGATATTAGACGCGACAACGCACCGGATAGTTGCATTGCCGCGTGGAAAAATAAAGGCTGTCCCGCGTTTGGAATTATTTCAGATTGTCGCGGATTCCGTGAAGATATTCGGTCATGGCTTGTGAATCACGTTTTTCCACAATTTCCTGAAGCAATGCCAGCTGCTGGCGGATATGCTTTAGCTGTTCGGGTGTGTTGGGGTTGAAAAGTATCTCTGAAAGCAGGAAATCGTCTTCACTCATCAATCCGCGGGCTATGGCAAGATGGCGTTTGAAGGTTGTGCCGGGTGCGTCCTGATGTTTCATTACGGATGCAAACACGAGTGTCGAAGCAAACGGGATTGAAAGTGAGTAGGCAATCGTTTTGTCGTGCTGTTCAAAACTATAGTCGACAATGTTGAGGCCGAGGCGACGGTAGATGTCGCGGAAAAACAATCGTGCCATGTGGTCGCCTTCGGTTATAATAATGGCGTTTTCATTGGCGAGATTACTCAGTGATGCAAACGTCGGTCCGAACATAGGATGGGTGGAGGCAAAAGGGTGTGCGCACTCAGCGTAGAATTCAGGCAGGCCTGTTTTTACAGAAGCTATATCGGCGAGAATGCAGTTGTCCGTAATATGTGGCATCACCTGTCGGAAGGCATCGAGAGTGTGACGGACAGTTGCCGCGTTGATAACCATTTCCGGTGCGAACGCATCGATTTGATCAAGCGAGTCGAAACGTTCCACACCATACGTGAAACGAAGACGGTCGGAGTCGGGATCGTAAACGGCCACTTGATGTTCGGACGAAAGGAGGTCGCAGAAGAAAGTGCCCATCTTGCCTGCGCCGAGAATAAGTAGTTTCATATTTGTCGGTCGTTGATTATTTCAATCTGTTGGCGCACCGATTCGTCGTGAATGGCGAGCAGGACAGTCTTCATGAAATCGGGACTCATTCCCATTTCTTCGCCGGTGCGTACACGTGAACGGATAATGTCGTTATATCGTCCGGCCTGAACGACCGGCATGCGGTGCTCTTTTTTGTAGCGTCCGATGTCGCGCGACACTCCCATTCGTTTCGATAGGATTTCAAGAAGCTCGTTGTCTATTCGGTCGATTTGCTGCCTAAGAAGCGTGAGGCTTTCGGTTGTCTGGTGCGAATCACGAATGACAAGTGTGTTTAGGATGAAATTCAGGATTTCGGGCGTGACTTGCTGGGCGGCGTCGCTCCACGCGTTGTCGGGGTCGCAATGGCTCTCGATGATCAGGCCGTTGAATCCCATGTCCATTGCCTGCTGCGATAGCGGCGCGATGAGCTCTCGTTTGCCTCCGATGTGGGAGGGGTCGCAAATGATGGGGAGGTCTGGATAGCGAAGTCTGAGTTCGATCGGGATGTGCCATTGCGGCATGTTGCGGTAGATATGCCGGCCATAGGTAGAGAACCCGCGATGGATGGCGCCGAGGCGTCGTACCCCGGCGTTGTATAGGCGTTGGAGGGCTCCTACCCATAGTTCGAGATCGGGGTTTACGGGGTTTTTTACAAATACTGTGAGTTCCCCGGAGCGTCCTGTGGCCTTGAGTGTATCGGCAATCTCCTGCATGGCGAACGGGTTGGCTGAAGTGCGGGCACCGATCCAGATTATGTCGATACCGGCATCAAGAGCCTCTTTCACATGGCGGGCGTTGGCTACTTCAGTGGCAGTGTACATGCCTGTTTCGTCATGAACGTGCTGTAGCCATTCAAGACCGGGAGTGCCAATGCCTTCGAAACCGCCCGGTTTAGTGCGTGGTTTCCAGATACCGGCACGAAAAATTCTGATAACGTCGGCTGCGAGCTCACGGGCGGTATCCATCACTTGACTGCATGTTTCCGCGCTGCATGGACCGGCGATGATCAGCGGTTTGTCGGGGTCGATGCCCTTGAACGTTATGGGTTTAAGATCTTTCATTGTTGCGTTGAGTGTTATATTGAACGATGCGGTTTAGGGCGCGCTCGAGATTGTGTTCTGTCGCGCATAGCGATATGCGGATATAACGGATGCCGTTGGACCCGAAGATAAAGCCGGGAGTTATGAACACACGAGCATCGTAGAGCAGACGGTCAGCCATCAATTCCGATGATGGCTCATTGTCAGGAATCCGACCCCAAAGGAAAAGACCACGCTGTGAAGGGTCGAAGCTGCAACCGAGGGCATGCATTATACGTTCGGCTATTATCCGGCGGCGGGAATAGATGACGTTAAGTGAGTCATACCATTTATCCGGAGCCTCCAATGCCCGGGCTGCCGCCAGCATCATCGGGCGGAACTGGCCGCTGTCGATGTTTGATTTTACTTTCAGCACCCATTTCACGAATGTAGGGTTGGATGTGAGCATGGCCATTCGCCATCCGGCCATGTTGTGACTTTTGCTTAAGGAGTTTAGCTCTATAGCGATATTCTTGGCTCCGGGAATCTGCATTATGCTTAACGGGCGGTCGTTGAGAATGAAGCTGTAAGGATTGTCATGTGCTATCACGATGCCATGTCTGATGCCGAAGTCGACAAGCCGTCTGAATAATTCGGGAGAGGCCGGAGCTCCGGTCGGCATATGGGGATAATTGACCCACATTAGCTTCACGCCTTCGAGATCCATGCGTTCGAGCGCTTCGAAATCGGGTTGCCATCGACGCTCCTCGGTGAGGTCATAGGTGAGTATGCGGGCTTGTACAAGCCGGCTTGCCGATGCATAGGTGGGGTAGCCGGGATTAGGAATCAGCACGCCGTCGCCCGGATTAAGGAATGTGAGCGAGAGTTGGAGTATGCCTTCTTTCGATCCTATTAGCGGTAGGATTTCCGTATCGGGATCAACAGTTACGTCATAATGGCGATTATACCATCCGGCATAGGCGCGGCGCAGTTCCGGGATACCGGTGTAAGGCTGGTAGCTATGAGTGTCGTCGCGCCGGGCGTATTGACATAGCGTTTCAATGACTTCGGGCTGAGGCGGTCGATCCGGTCCTCCAATGCCGAGTGATATTATGTCATAACCCTCGGCATTGAGGCGTGCTACCTCGCGCAGACGTTGCGAAAAGTAATATTCGCGGATTTCACCGACGCGGTCGGCCGGTCTGATGGCTGGATTCGGGTTGTCGTTTTCAGATTTCATTGATGCATTGGCTATATTCTCCAAGAGTTTTTAGATCGGTGATAAGCGGACGCACTGCGTCGATGGCTTTTTGATAACGGGCATAGCTTCGGAATGTCAGGTCGATATAGAATCGGTATTCCCATTCGCGACCGATAATAGGCATCGATTGAATTTTAGATAGATTCATATCGTAGAACGAAAGGATAGTGAGCACTTTTGACAAAGCGCCTTGTGTGTGTGGCAGTGTGAAGGCGATGGAGGCTTTGTCAAGGAGATCCTGCCGTGGACGCAGAGTGTCGGCCGCCAACGGGTCAGCCAGAATAAGGAAGCGGGTGAAATTGCGTTTGTTTGTTTCGATACTTTCGGCAAGAATGTCAAGACCATAAAGCTCGGCTGCATATCGGCCGCATATCGCGGCATGACCCGACAGCTGCTGCTCGGCAATCATGCGGGCGCTTCCTGCGGTGTCAAAGCGTTCGGCGACCTTCATTGCGGGATGGGCGCGGAGAAACTGCTCGCATTGCATCAGTGCCATCGGATGGGAATTGACTTCGGTGATATCGGTGATGCTCTGTCCGGGAAGTGCCGCGAGGACATGGGAAATTCGCATTTTGTGCTCGCCTACCACGGTAAGCGAACTGCGTCTCAGCAGTTCGTGATTTTGAAGCAACGCGCCCGCTATCGTATTTTCGATGGCCATGATGCCGATGAGCGAGGGGTCGGAGTCGAGACGTTCGAACATCGATTCAAATGTGGCGCACGGGATTATTTCGATGTAGTCGGCGCCTTTGCTATGCGATTGGAAATAGTCGCGTGCCGCCGCATCGTGGTAGCATCCTTCAATACCTTGTATGGTCACTGATCTTTTCATGTCGTTTAAACAATATAATATGCTTTGGGCGTTTTCAGTTCATTAAAAAAGTGAATCCCGGGCTTAAAGGAAGTCCGGGATTCTGCATTATCAATGGTTTCAGACTATTTTATCTTTAAGACACGCATGCACCCGGTTTTATTTCATTGAAATAAAAGCAAAAATAACGGTATGCATAAAATTGTGTCATATTGATTGCAAATATAGCGCCTATTTTTACAAATGCAAAATAAATAATGTGCGTTTAACACATATTGTATGTTTTTGCCGCGGTAAAGTGACATTATCCACGTATTTCCGCGATTGCTTCTTCGATGGATAGGAGTTTCTGTTCGCCGGAAATCATGTTTTTTAGGGTCAGTTTATTTTGTGCAAGTTCAGTTTCGCCGACTATTGCCACATAAGGTATTGC
>CAJJOX010000023.1 GCA_905193485.1 uncultured Porphyromonadaceae bacterium
GAGTGGAGGCGTGCGGCGGTTTCGGCCATCGCCGGATCCATGTCGCCGCCAGATATGTCGTTGATGATGTCGGCACCCATCTCTTTTATGGCTGTTTCGGCCACCCGTGCCCGAAAGGTGTCGACTGACAAAGGAATGTCGGGCGCTACGGTGCGGATGGCGGCAATGCCGCGGTGCAGGCGTTCGAGTTCTTCATCCGGAGTGACATCTGCCGCACCGGGACGCGAAGAGTAGGCGCCGATATCGATCATGTCGGCGCCGTCGTATATCAGTGCTTCCGTGCGCAGTGCTATGCCCGACGTGTCGAATGTGCGTGATCCGCTGTAAAAAGAATCGGGCGTGACATTGATGATACCCATCACCTGCGGACGGTCTATTTCGAAAAGACGTCCGCGGATATTGAGTGTGTAGGGTGTGAAAAGAATAGTGCTGTGCACGGTGAAATGATGGATTTGATTAGATTGAACGCGAAGTTAGCCAGATTTGGCGTGAATTGCAAATCGGTTGTCGCAAAATGTTTTTGAGGTCTTCGATATTGAAAAATATGCGGAGGCTATTGGCCTGATTGCTGTTGCGGCGATGTGGCCGGCGCAACAGGCTCGTCGAGGTATTCGCGATGTTTGCCATGCGCCGGCGTCGACCTCCGGTGGCGTGAATCGCGCTCGCTTTTCCGGCGCGTTTTATCGGTCTTTTTCTTCGACATGCGGGTTTGAACGACACTGTCGGATCCCGAACCTGTTTCTTTGACCGGAGTGGTTGCCGGAGGAGGAACTGCCGGCGGCAACGGTTTCGACCTGTCGGTTATGGCAATCACCGCTATGATCACCGCTATGATCACCACCAGCAGTATGGCTCCACGGCGTTCGCCGGAAACAAAACGTGACATCGGCAATCAGATGAATGAAGAGATGAGGATCATTATGATCAGAAGCGGTGCCACGTAGCGCACAATGCTGACAACGGCCGGATAGGCACGCGAACGCAAGGCTCCGTCATTGGTGAGCTGCGACATGAAGAGTTTTCGCGGAGCTATCCACCCCATATAGATGCACAGACCGATGGATGCCGTAGGCAGCATGATGTTGGTGGCGGTGTTGTCGAGAAAATCAAATATGCTCATTCCGCAGATCATGACGTCGCTCCACGGACCCATGGAAAGAGAGCAGACGGTGCTGAAAAGAAACAGAGGCATAAGGACAATGAGCACCGATTTCCAGCGCCTCACGCCGAAACGGTCGCAGATGAACGCTACCGACACCTCGGCTATCGAGATCGTGGAAGTTAGGGCGGCTACCGTGAGGAGCAGGAAGAACAGGATGGCCCATAACTGAGTGGCAGGCATGTGTGCGAACACTTCCGGAAGTGTGACGAAAACGAGAGTGGCGCCTCTGAGGCTCTCGCCGCCGAGCCCAAACGACGTGACCGCAGGAAAGATGATCAGCCCCATCATCACCGCCACAAGAAGATCAAGAAGCGAAACGGTGACCGCAGTGCGCATCAAACGTGTATCCTTTGGAAAGTAACCGGCATATGTGATCAATATTCCCATGCCGAGGCTTAGAGAAAAAAATGCCTGTCCGAGTGCGCTGACCGCAACCTTGGGTGTCACTTTTGAAAAATCGGGATGCAGGAAATAGTCCACGCCTTGCATGGATCCGGGCAGCGACAGGCTCACACCGACAAAAATGACGAGGATCATAAACAAAACCGGCATGGCTATATTCGACAGCCGTTCGATGCCTTTCTGCACTCCGGCTATAAGCACGCCTATGTTGATGGCGATCATTATAAAGGTGTTGATCAGCGGGTTGATGCTGTTGCTCACAAATGCTTCCATCTTCATGGTGTAGTGGCCATTGAGCGAAGCCTCGCCTGCCACGGGATCGAAAAGGCCGCCGCTTACCGATTGCCAGAGATATTCAAATGTCCAGCCTGCCACCACCATGTAGAAGCATAATATGATGTAGCTGGCTAAAATAGCCCATCCTCCGACGAAACTCCATTTTCGCGTCGCTCCGACATTGCGCATTGACCCTACGGCATCGCTGCGGCCGGCACGTCCGAGCGCGAATTCGCTGAGCATCACCGGAATCCCGAGCAGCATCACGCAGCCGATGTAAATGAGCAAAAATGCCGCGCCCCCTCCTTGTTGCACTTCCGCCGGGAAGCGCCATACATTGCCGAGTCCGACGGCCGAGCCGACAGTGGCGGCGATCATGCCTATTTTTGAAGCGAACAATTTTTTAGCTGCCATGATATGATTCTTTCTAATTCGATGCAAATATAGCTATTCGGGTTGAAAAATGATTGTGAAATACGATATTTCAGTTTAATTTGTCAATCTTTTGCCTCTGAATGGTGATTTTATGGCGGATAATGACTGCAATTGATGGAATAATGGCGAATTATTTTTATCTTTGTGTCGACTATGGACAAAATGAATGATATTGTCAATCGCTTCTGTTGCCGGATGTCGTGTCTTCCCGAGTTTCTTTTGTCGGGAATCGGCCTTGTGTTGCTTTTTTTGCTCACATTGCTGCCTGGCGAGGAGCTGCCGCAGGCTCCTGAAATACCATTGATTGACAAGTGGTCGCATCTGCTCGCTTTCGGATTGGTCAGCACGGCTTTGCTGTTTGATATAGGCCGTTTCAGCGGGCGATTGACATGGAAGCTCTGGATTGCTACAGGAATGGCAATGACATTGCTCGGCGCTGTTGTCGAGTTGCTTCAGGGATGGATGGGGCTGGGACGCAGTGCCGATTGTATGGATGGCGTGGCCGATGCTTTAGGCGCTTTTCTGCTTCCGCTGATATTTCTGCCGCTATTACGCCGCACGATCGAATGCTATCTTTGTCGGCTTGACCCGTATGCCGGAGATAAATCCATTCTGACCCGTGTGATGGACTTATATATGATGTCATTCCCGCCTGAGGAACGTCGGGATTGGGACGATCTGCGAGCCAAGGCTTGTGATCCCGGCAAGCCGTTGTCTTTGACAGTGGTGCGAAGCCGCAGACGTTTTGCCGGATTCATCACATATTGGGATCTCGGAGGTGTCAGGTATGTGGAGCATTTCGCCATAGATCCGGCTTTGCGTGGGACGGGCATTGGCGCGAGGGCGATAAAAAAGTTCACGGCGAATGCCTCCACGCCGGTAGTTCTCGAAGTCGAGCCGGCTTCCGACGGCGAAATGGCTCGGCGTAGAATCGGTTTCTATCAACGCTGCGGATTTCAGCCGCATCCCGATTTTGAATATTTACAACCACCATACGCTCCGGGGCTGCCCGAGCTGCCGCTGATGCTTATGACTATAGGTTCCGTTCCCGATCTTCACGGGGTTTCCGAGGCAATACGTACACAGGTCTATGGCGTACATCTTTGAACGGATCCACCCCGTTTTGCCGGTCTATTCATTGGTCTAAAAAATATCGACATGAAAACAATCATTTATTTATTGCTTGCGGTGCTGTTTGCTTCGATCCTGACATTGATCGTCACATGCTCCGATTCGGAGCCGGATTATTCTCATGGCTCTTTGATCGAGCAAACAGTCAGTCAGGTCAGTGGCGAATTGCCCATACGGGCAGATGAAGGGCTGACGTTGACAGGCATAGAATTCAACCCTGCGCAAAATGTGCTCATATGCGATATCACGGTGGCAAGAACCGACAGTTCGTGGACAGCTCCGAAATGGATGAATGAGCGTTATTGTCTGAAGGCTTTTTCAGAAGAGTTATACAGCGCCGTGGAAAAATCCAGGACAAACATCAGCTTTTTATTCACTGACTCGCTGACCGGACAATCGGAAATGGTGATTCGGGATTATAAGCAGATGTCGCTAAAGGATATCGAAAAATTGTCGCGCACCCGTATTCCCGTAAACGTGCGTATTCCCAAATGAAACATGTCCGCTTCCGGCATTGGCTGCTAAAGCTCTATATCGATGCAGTCTATGACTGGAATTTTGTCGGAATAGTTGAAAATGCTTATGCGGTTGGAGCCCTCCTTAAGCCATATGCGCACGGTGGATTGTTCCGGCATGTCTGTTCCGGACGACCGTATCTCGGCTGATGCGCCGTCAGCACAGATGAAAAATCGTCCGGGCGTTTTACAGAGATGGCTGACGGTAATGTTGTAGAAGCCTTCAACCGGCACGGTTACATTGTTCCACACTATTTCATTGTGTTGCCGGCCGCCGGCATTGGCAACGGCGACTCCGCCGCTGAAACGGTTGTCATAAACAAAATATGGCGTTCCCCGGGTGATGGGATCGTCGATTTGCTGATATGACGGCATGAATGCGCTCTCGGCCTCATAGTGGCGTCGCATGAGGCGTCCGGTGCCATGCAAACGGAATATCCTGACTCCGTGAGGCGGCACATTTGCGATGATCGATGCCGATGTCGCGGGCATGTCGGTGCGCCTGATGATGTCACGCACTTCGACCGGTCCCGCAAGGCCGGCGTCATAAACCGGGAATGTAATGCACCGTAGCGTGTCGGTGGGATTGTAAAACGCTACGGCTCTTACGGTAGAGTCACGTTGCAGCAGATCGCGGATGAGGATAAAAGCCCCGTTGTCGTTTTTTGCCACGTAGGCCTGGCATGAAGCTGGATCCTGGTTGATGGCGATCAGCTCGGGGTTCGTCAGCAGATCGATGGTCTGTGGTTGCAGAAGAGTGAGATCGCAGCCTATCATCAAGGGCGATGACATCATGCACCACATGGCAAAGTGCGTTTCGTCTTCCTGCCGCGAGAGCGTCCGACCCACTTCGAGCATATCCATGTCATTGTAATGTCCCTCTCCGGCAAAGCCCGAAAGATAAAGGTTGTCGGCGATGATGCCTTTGATCGATTCCCACGAACATCTGATGTCGGGTGTCGTGCGCCATGATGAGGCGATATCGCGTGCCCAGGAACCCGGATAGGCCCAACGGCAGATGTTGAGTCTTACATCGTTTCGGCCGGTGGCTTTGATGGCTTTTCGAATCGCGGAATATCGTTGCGCCTCGTCAAGGTCAAGACCCATGCTGTTCTGGGCGGAGTCACCGCCGCAGAAATCCACTTTTATGAAGTCAAATCCCAGATCGTTGAAAAACAAGTTGCAGTCATTCTCGTCGTGGCCATACAGTCCCACGCCGACGCCAAGTGAATCACCGTCCCAGAAACTGCCGCACGTGTTGGCTCCGGCATCGCTGTAGATGCCGGCTTTTAGCCCGAGCGAATGGATGTGGTCGACCACCGGTTTCAGCCCGTGTGGAAAACGTTGCGGATTGAACGAGAGCATTCCTGTGGACGGGTCGCGGGGGCCGAAGACCCCATCGTCGATATTGATGTAGCGATAGCCGGCACTATCAAGCCCGATATCCGTGAGGCAATCGGCCTGACGGCATATCAGCGAATCAGAGATGTTCACCCGATAGGTGTTCCATGAGCTCCACCCCATGACCGGCGTTTCAAAGCCTGAATCTGATGAGGCGATGGCGCCTGACAACGAAAAAGCGACCGTGGTCAGGAATAATATGAATTTTGTCATGGCGGATTGTTGTCGTGAGTGAAAGAATGGACGCAAAATTAATCAAAAAAGAGATAGGATTGATTGGAATATCAAATAAATAAGTTAAATTTGCAACCGATTTGCTCTCGATGCCGGTCGGCATTGAGGCTATTTGTTTGATAATATTTTAGTAACCAATGATAAAGATTACATTTCCCGATAATTCGGTAAAGGAATTTGAAAGCGGTGTTACGCCGCTTCAGGTAGCTGAAAGCATCAGCCCGCGTCTGGCACAGGATGTGCTCGCCGCATCGGTCAATGAGCAGGAGTGGGATCTTACCCGTCCCATCACCGGGGATGCCGCCATCAAGCTTTTCAAATGGGATGACCCAGAAGGCAAGCATGCCTTCTGGCATAGCTCGGCACACCTTCTTGCCGAGGCGCTTCAGGAACTTTATCCCGGCGTGAAATTCGGCATCGGTCCGGCCATAGAAAACGGTTTTTACTATGATATCGACCCGGGTGAACATGTCATAACTGCCGCTGATTTCGGCAAGATCGAGAAGAAAATGCTTGAACTTGCCCGCCAGAAACAGCCGATTGTACGTCAAGACATATCAAAGGCCGACGCATTGAAGCTTTTCGGTGACCGCAATGAAGAATATAAATGCGAACTGATAAGCGAACTTGAAGACGGCCATATCACGACCTATACACAGGGCGCGTTTACCGATCTTTGCCGCGGACCGCACATCCCGACCACGGCACCCATAAAGGCCGTGAAAATCATGTCGCTTGCCGGCGCATATTGGCGCGGTGACGAAAAGCGCAATCAGCTCGTGCGTGTCTATGGCGTTACGTTCCCCAAGCAGAAGATGCTCGACGAATATCTCCAGCTGCTCGAGGAAGCCAAAAAACGCGACCATCGTAAATTGGGCAAGGAGATGGAGCTTTTCGCTTTCTCTCAGAATGTGGGCGCGGGTCTTCCCCTGTGGCTTCCGAAAGGCGCTGCCCTCCGTGACCGCCTCGAACAGTTCCTGCGCAAAATACAGAAACAATATGGCTATCTGCAGGTGATCACCCCCCATATCGGCAATAAGAATCTTTATGTCACCTCAGGCCACTATGCAAAGTACGGCAAAGATTCGTTTCAGCCTATCCACACACCCGAAGAAGGTGAGGAATATCTGCTGAAACCGATGAACTGCCCCCATCACTGCGAGATATTCAAAGCCTATCCGCGCAGCTATCGCGACCTGCCTATGCGCCTTGCCGAATTCGGCACTGTATATCGTTACGAGCAGTCGGGCGAGCTTCACGGACTGACGCGTGTGCGCGGATTCACGCAGGACGACGCCCATATTTTCTGCGCTCCCGAACAGATCAAAGACGAGTTCCTTAAGGTGATGGACATCATCTTTTACATTTTCAAAGCTCTTAAATTTGAAAATTTCGAGGCTCAGATTTCGCTTCGCGATCCGGCTCACAAAGAAAAATATATCGGTTCTGACGAAAACTGGCATCTTGCTGAAACCGCCATCATCGAAGCCTGTGAGGAAAAAGGTCTTAAAGCCCGCAAAGAGCTTGGCGAGGCCGCTTTCTACGGTCCGAAGCTCGACTTCATGGTGAAAGACGCTATCGGCCGCCGTTGGCAGCTTGGTACCATTCAGGTCGACTATAACCTTCCGGAACGATTCCGGCTCGAATACACAGGCGCCGACAACCAGAAGCACCGTCCGGTGATGATCCACCGCGCCCCCTTCGGCTCGATGGAGCGTTTCGTGGCCGTGCTTCTCGAGCACACCGCCGGCCGATTCCCGCTGTGGCTCGCTCCCGATCAGGCTGTCGTATTGCCTATCAGCGAGAAATTCAACGATTATGCCTACCGGGTGGCCAAAGAACTTAATGCCGCCGATGTCCGCGCCATTGTCGATGACCGCAACGAGAAAATCGGCAAAAAAATCCGTGACAACGAGTTGCGCCGAATCCCTTATTTGCTCATTGTAGGCGAGAAAGAAGCCGAAAATGATGAAATTTCTGTAAGAAAACAGGGCGAAGGTGATAAAGGTACGATGAAAATTGCTACCTTTGCAGCGAATTTGGCTAAAGAAGTCGAAGAAATGATTAATCAATAACCCCACTGAATGGAGAAAAAACCTTTTATACCCGGACCCCGTCCGCGACCCGTTAACGGCCAGCAGCGCCGGAGTCCTCAGTCACCTAAAGATCAGTATGCAATCAACGAACGTATCCGCGCCCGCGAAGTGCGACTGGTAGGTGACAATGTCGAAACCGGCATATACACCATTCAGGAGGCCTTGCGTATAGCCGACGAACAGGGGCTCGATCTCATCGAGATCTCGCCCAATGCCGCTCCTCCCGTATGCAAGATTCTTGATTATCAGAAGTTTCTCTATCAGCAGAAAAAACATCAGAAAGAGCAGAAAGCCAAGGCTACCAAAGTTGTGGTGAAGGAGATCCGTTTCGGACCGCAGACCGATGACCATGACTATAATTTCAAGCTCAAACATGCCATCGGATTCCTTCAGGAAGGCGCCAAAGTGAAAGCCTATGTGTTTTTCCGCGGACGTTCGATCTTGTTCAAAGAGCAAGGCGAAGTGCTTCTGTTGCGGTTTGCCAACGATCTTGAGGATTATGGCAAGGTTGAACAGATGCCTGTGCTTGAAGGGAAACGCATGATCATCATGCTTTCGCCGAAAAAGAAATAAGCAAACAAAAACGACGGCCGTGTCGACGAGTTCGCGCAGCCTGATAAATAACTCGAATTAATATTTTTAAAATCAAATCAAATGCCCAAGATTAAAACTAACTCCGGTGCCAAAAAGAGGTTCGCCCTTACCGGATCAGGAAAAATCAAGAGAAAACATGCTTTCAAAAGCCACATCCTCACCAAGAAAACTAAAAAACAGAAACGCAATCTCACCCACACAGGACTGATTGCCAAGGTGGATGAAAAAGGCGTAAAAGCCCTCCTCGGCATGAAATAAGCCCGGCCTGAAGCTTTCTCTTACAATTTAATTCGTGATTTTATTTACACATTTTTATTAACCGAACGTTTAGCACTAAAGAGCATTTGCCGCTAACTTTCAAAATCATCTACAGAAATGCCAAGATCAGTAAATCATGTAGCTTCAAGAGCTAAAAGAAAGAAAATCTTAAAACTTACCCGTGGTTACTTCGGTTGCCGCCGCAATGTCTGGACCGTCGCCAAAAACACTTGGGAAAAAGGTCTGACATATGCCTATCGCGACCGTAAAGATAAAAAAGGCAATTTCCGCGCCCTTTGGATTCAGCGCATCAACGCTGCCGCCCGTATGGAAGATCTTTCATACTCCAAATTGATGGGCCTTATCCACAAATCGGGCATCGAAATCAACCGTAAGGTGCTTGCCGACCTCGCTCTCAACAATCCGGCCGCTTTCAAGGCCATTGTCGACAAGGTTAAGGGCGCCTGACTGTCGGGGTTGCCTTCTGAGCAGCACCGTTGATTGAATTCGAAGCAGTTTCAAAAACCACAATATGAAAAAGCGATGCAACCGTTGTCGGTGCATCGCTTTTTTCGTGCTCGTTATCAGCCGGTGATTGCGCTCTGTTTTCAATCATCGCTGTCGTGGTATAAAATTCTGTCGAGTAGGCTTGGTTTTGTCTGACGGATGTGAATATATGTTTTTGAATCGTTTTTGTTGAGGAATATTATGGAAGAGTTGAGCACGATGGCAATCTTGTGCTCAAATTCCACTATGGCGTGTATGCGGCTGAGCGCAATGCGGTGGAATGGTGAAGTCGGGGGGAATGTATTGATGATAAGGTGTGCTTCGTCGTCGATAGAGATGTCATGATTTTCGATGAGGTGTTCGAATAGTAATCCTATGTCGAGTTCGTCGGCGCTGTCGGGGCGTTTCCTGTATGTCTTGTATAGTCTTTTTATTACCTTTTCAGTTATCATTTGAGTGTATGTCGTTCGGGGTTGTTGGATGTCGATTCAGCCTTATAACGCGTGCCTTTGCGCTTTGGTTTCTTAATTGAGGTTACAATGTAGTTACAATAAACGACGATTTTGTACCCTGCCACGTATCGTGTTTACGTAGTGTTGTCGCGGTTTGTCTTCCGGATGAGCTTCCGGATGAGAGGGTTGTGACGCAAATGTTATTGATAAAAATGTGCGCAGCACATTCAGGTTGGTGAATGTGCTGCGCTGACATTTTATTGCAGCGTGGTTGCTGTCGGGTGTATGAGCCGGCCGCACGACGCTGTCGTGACTGTCTTGTCTGCCATTATGCGAGGAATCCGAGAAGGACACCGGCGGCCACAGCCGAACCGATGACACCGGCTACGTTGGGACCCATGGCATGCATGAGCAGATAGTTGGATGGATCATATTCCAGACCGAGATTGTTGGAGATGCGGGCCGACATAGGCACTGCCCATACACCGGCGTTGCCGATGAGCGGGTTGATCTTCTTGGATTTCGGCAGGAAGAGATTGAACAGCTTGACGAACAATACGCCCGACGAAGAGGCAATGATGAATGCCATGAAGCCGAGAGCGAAGATGCCGATGGTTTGAGCCGTGAGGAACTGGGATGCCTGGGTGGAGGCTCCGACCGTCATGCCGAGAAGTATGGTGACAATATCGGTGAGGGCGTTGCTGGCTGTTTTTGCAAGACGGTTGCATACGCCGCATTCACGCAGCAGGTTGCCGAAGAAAAGCATGCCGAGCAGCGGCAGGCCGGAAGGCACAACGAAGCATGTGAGCAGGAGTCCCACGATGGGGAAGATGATCTTTTCGTTCTGCGACACGGCGCGGGCGGGTTTCATCTTGATGACACGCTCTTTCTTGGTGGTAAAGAGGCGCATCAGCGGGGGCTGTATCACGGGCACGAGAGCCATATAGGAGTAAGCCGACACGGCGATTGCGCCCATGAGGTTTGGAGCAAGCTTCGATGAGAGGAAGATGGCTGTCGGGCCGTCGGCGCCGCCGATGATGGCGATGGCACCGGCCTGATCGGGTGCAAAGCCCAACAGAAGGGCTACCATATAGGCACCGAAGATGCCAAACTGTGCGGCCGCGCCGATGAGCATAAGCTTGGGATTGGCTATGAGGGCCGAAAAGTCGGTCATGGCGCCGATGCCAAGGAATATGAGCGGGGGATACCATCCGGCGCTTACGCCGTTGTAGAGGATGTTGAGCACCGAGCCTTCTTCATAGATGCCGATTTCAAGACCTGCCGTGGCATTGAAGGGGATGTTGCCGATGAGCATGCCGAAACCGATCGGGACGAGAAGCATCGGCTCGAAGTCTTTTTTGATTGCGAGCCAGATGAAGAAAAGGCCCACGGCAAGCATCACGAAATGCTGCCAAGTGGCGTTATAGAAACCTGTGAGATGCCAGAATTGCTCCAGGTTAGCTGTAAAAAACTCTGTCATGACGGTATTTATTCAAGAGTGATGATTACGCCGCCGTCGGGCACAGCGTCGCCCGGGTTGACATTGATGGTGGCTACGACGCCGTCGCGTCCGGCGTTGATGCTGTTTTCCATCTTCATGGCTTCAAGCACGGCTACCTTGTCGGATGCCTTGACAGTGTCGCCCACTTTGACGTTTATCGAAATGATGGTGCCGGGGAGGGGAGCTTTCACCTGATAGCCACCGGTAGCGGCGGTTGCCGGTTTGGCTATCACTTTGGCGCCTGTTTCGGTGCGTGGAGCAGCCGACGGACGCGGAGCGTTGACCACGGTGACAGGTTTTTTGGTTGAATCGAGCTCGACTTTATAGGGGATGCCGTTGACCTCAACCTGCGCAACGTTGTTGTCGATGTCGCCGATGGCAACTTTGTAGGTGTTGCCGTTGATTTTATATTTGTATTCTTTCATCGTTGTTTATGTAATTTGGGTTTGGTGTGGTGTTTGATGAACAGATGATATGTTACGTTTAGCGGCGTGGCGTTTCGCGAAGTCCGTAGATCTTGGAACTCCATGGCGAATAGGCGCGTTTCACTTTGTTGATCGTGAGAATGGTGTTTTCGCGGTCGTGGGTGTCGAGATGCTCGTGGAGTGCCATGACGATGGCGGCAATCTCTTCGCCGGAATCGTGATCGAGCTGCTTTTTGTCGGAAATGTCCTTGAGCGTCGCTCCCTGCGATTTCACCTTGTTGCTCTTCGAGATGCGTTCGCCTATCTTGCTGATGATGTAGAAGCATATGCAGAGCAGCAGCAGCGCCGAGAACACGATACACATGGCCATGATGGTCATGGCGAATCCGTTCTTGTCCTGAGTGGCAAACGTCTCAACCTTGTTGTTTGAATCTTTGATCACATTGTTGCTGCTGGGCGTGATATAGGTCGAGTCGGTGAGGTTGTCACGCACCTGCCATGTCAGAGCCGGATTTTCAGTGTTCTCTACACCGTCGAGCGCGCGGGCATAGGTGGTGTTGGGTTGCAGTGTGGCGGGGATGCTGATGGAGTCGATAATGTCGAGTCCGTTGGCATCAAACACGGCGATCCAGTTTTCCTGACCGGGTGTGAGAGTGAAGTTTGTGTGGAATGTGCCTCGTGTGGGCTGGTTGTCGGCCCAGAAGAGGATGTGCTGACGCTTGGGTATCTTGGTGTTGACATCGCCAAGCGGCACTGCATACATCATAGCTTTGCGTTGCTGCGGATCGGTGACCTTGAGCACTTCGCGGTTGTTGGTGATGTAGATGCTTGAGATCTCGAGTGGCGCGTAGTTGGAGTTGAAAAGCTCAATCCATGCCGAGCGGCATCCGTAGTCGTCCACTACGCTGCTGTCGTTCTGCACCATCACCTCGTTGATCCGCAGGCTGCGGCGGCTTTGTGCCGTTGCGGCTGTCGCGAAAGCCATCATGATCAGCAGAATGGTGAATAGTTTCTTTTTCATAAACTGATGTTTTATCGCTTTTGATCGATGATGAGGTGATTACAGAGGAATGTTGCCGTGTTTCTTGGCGGGGTTGGAGAGCTTCTTGGTGGCGAGCTGCTGAAGGGCGCGGATCACGCGGAAGCGGGTGTTGCGCGGTTCGATGACATCGTCGATATAGCCATAACGGGCGGCATTGTAGGGATTGCAGAAAAGCTTGTTGTATTCTTCTTCTTTTTCCTTGAGCACTTTGGCGGGATCGTCCGACGCTTTGGCCTCCTTGGCATAGAGCACTTCGACAGCGCCGGCGCCACCCATGACGGCGATTTCAGCTGTCGGCCAGGCATAGTTCATGTCGCCGCGGAGCTGTTTGCACGACATCACGATATGTGAGCCGCCGTAGCTCTTGCGGAGCGTGACTGTGACTTTCGGCACGGTGGCTTCACCGTATGCATAGAGCAGTTTGGCGCCGTGGAGGATTACACCGTTGTATTCCTGACCTGTGCCGGGGAGGAATCCGGGAACGTCGACAAGCGTCACCAAAGGAATGTTGAATGCGTCGCAGAAACGTACGAAACGGGCGCCTTTGCGCGATGCGTTGCTGTCGAGCACGCCGGCGAGATATTTGGGCTGGTTGGCCACAATGCCCACCGACTGGCCGTTGAAACGGGCAAAACCCACAATGAGATTTTTGGCGAAGTTGCGCTGCACCTCAAGGAATTCGCCATCGTCGACAATGGCGCCGATCACCTCATACATGTCGTAGGGACGGTTGGCCGAGTCGGGGATTATCTCGTTAAGGGAGTCTTCAAGACGGTCGATGGGGTCGTTGCATGTCACCAGCGGAGCTTCCTCGAGATTGTTCTGGGGAATGTAGCTGAAGAGCTTGCGGATGATTTTGAGGCATTCCTCACCGTCTTCGGCAGCGAAATGCGCCACGCCGCTCTTGGTCGAATGGATCTCAGCTCCGCCGAGCGCGTCCTGTGTCACATCTTCACCGGTCACTGTCTTCACCACTTTCGGACCCGTGAGGAACATATAGGAGATGCCTTTGGTCATGATGGTGAAGTCGGTGAGGGCAGGGGAGTAGACCGCACCGCCGGCGCAAGGGCCGAGGATTGCCGAAATCTGGGGAATGACGCCTGATGCAAGGATGTTGCGCTGGAAAATCTCGGCATAGCCGGCGAGGGCGTTGATGCCTTCCTGAATGCGTGCGCCGCCCGAGTCGTTAAGTCCGATGACGGGTGCGCCCATCTTCATGGCCATATCCATGATCTTGCATATCTTGAGAGCCATTGTTTCGCTGAGCGAGCCACCAAATACGGTGAAGTCCTGAGCGAACACATATACGAGGCGGCCTTCGATTGTGCCGTAGCCGGTGACTACGCCGTCGCCGAGATAGCTTTTCTTCTCCTGTCCGAAATTATAGCAGCGGTGACGTACAAACATGTCGATTTCTTCAAACGACCCTTCGTCCAGAAGCTGGGCGATGCGTTCGCGGGCAGTGTATTTGCCCCGTGCGTGCTGTTTTTCGATGGCTTTTTCGCCACCGCCGAGACGGGCCTCGTTGCGGAGTGCAATGAGTTCCTGTACTTTTTCAAGTTGATTACTCATGATTTATTTAGTGGAAATTTTGGTGCAAGATGATTATTTATTGGGGTCTTCGCATAGCTCGACGAGTGTGCCGCATGTCGACTTGGGATGGAGGAACGCGATGTTGAGGCCTTCGGCACCTTTACGGGGAGCCTTGTCGATGAGCCGGCCGCCTTTTGATTCTACTTCCGCAAGAGCGTTTGCCACACCGTCTTCAATGGCGAAGGCTATATGCTGGATGCCGCCGCGGCCGCCGTTGTTGGCAATGAATTTGGCTATTGCGCTGTCGTCAGCTGTCGGTTCGAGAAGTTCTATTTTTGTCTGGCCAACCTTGAAGAAGGCAGTGCGCACTTTCTGGTCAGCAACTTCTTCGATAGCAAAGCACTTGAGGCCAAGCATGTTTTCGTAAAACGGGATTGCATCTTCGAGTGAAGTCACGGCAATACCAACGTGTTCGATGTGGGAAATGTCCATTTTGTCAGATTTGATTTATTGGGTTATTGAATAATTCATGATCGAAGGATGGCTTGCGAAACCGCCTTCCTAACAAAGTGCAAATTTAATAAATAAATCTAATTTCACGCTATCCGCCATTATAAATTAATGTGTGGGCGGCTGTAGGAAGCGGCCTTTGATTTGATATTGTGTGCGGATGTTTTTGGCAGGCGATTACGGCATTGTGATGTTAAGGATGTCGCTATGGCCTGCCAGGGCATGACGGATGCGGATGTCTGCGGCTGTCCTTTTGCCGGCTTTTTTTTTTTTTTATGGCAAAAAGAGTGCATTCGAGGTGTAAAAGTGACGGATGATGTTAAAATAATGTTAAATGGTGGAAATTTTCTTGGAAATATTTTGTGGGGATTAAAAAGCGCTGTATATTTGCACTGTGTTTTTCATGGTATTAGATTTAAGGTTAACTAAGATTGATTGTCGGGAGACAATCAATTTTTTTTGCCCTTTTTTGAAATTAAGACGCTGAAGAAAAATGCACAAAAATCCCCGGCATATCGTCATGCCGGGGATTTTTTGTGCTGTGGCAATTGGCTGATGCCGTGTTATTTGGCGGGTCCCATCTCGAATACAAGTTCGCCGCCGGCAATGATGTCGGAGTGCATTATGAACATTTTGTCGTAGGGCTGTCCGTTGAGAGTGACGCTTTTGATGTAGCGGTTTTCAGGTGAAAGGTTGTTGGCTTTTACGGTAAATGTTCCGCCGGGCACCGTCACTTCTGCCTGGCTGAACATTGGTGTGCCGAACCAGTAACGGCCGCTTGCGGGTTCTACCTGATAGAAGCCGAGGTTGGTGAGAATGTACCAGGCCGACATCTGTCCGGCATCTTCGTTTCCGGCAAGGCCGTCGGGACGGTCGGTGTAGAATTCGTCGAGCACCTGATGGATGCGGTCGGCAGCCTTTTGGTTTTCGCCGAGCATTGTGTAGAGATAGATGGTGTGGTGACCGGGTTCGTTGCCGTGGGCATATTGTCCGATGAGGCCGGTGATGTCGGGCGAAGCGTTGTCGCCGGTGAGCTGCGAGCCTGTGCTGAACAGTTCGTCGAGATGTTTGATGGCTTCGGCTTTTGAGCCATAGAGCGCTACAAGACCGTCGAGATCCTGCGGCACGAGCCATGTATATTGCCAGGCATTGCCTTCGCAATAGTCGTCTTCACGATGGGTGGTGGCATTGGGATCGAATGGCGTGCGCCAGGAGCCGTCGGCAAATTTTCCGCGGACAAAACCGGTCGATCTGTCGAAATAGTTGCGCCATGAGTGGCTGCGTTCGGTGAACTTCTTGTAGTTGGCCTCGTCGCCCATAGCTTTGGCGGCGGCTGCAACGGCTGCATCGGCAACGGCATATTCCATGTCGTAGGCGATGGCTTCATTGAATTTGTCGGCCGGTATATAGCCATATTGCTGACGGAGAGCGCCGCCACGGGCCGTGTCGGCTGCTGTTTTCAGGAGAGCCTGATAGGCTTTCTGACGGTCGATGCCGGGTTGGTTCTTGACGATGGCGTCGGCCACGGCTATTATGCCTGGATTGCCGACCATGCAGTCTGTTTCGTTGCCCCAGAGGTGCCATACAGGGAGGCGTCCCTGCTGGTCGGCGATATTGACCATGCAGTTGACCATCTGTGAGCTGCGTTCCTGCTGGAATATGGAGAGAAGCGGCATTTCGGCGCGATAGGTGTCCCACAGTGAGAAAATCGTAAACTGCGGTGAGGCTGACTTGTAGATTTTGCCGTCGGCTCCGCGGTATTGGCCGTCGGTGTCGCTGAACGTGGCAGGCACTATCATGGTGTGATAGAGAGCTGTATAGAATTTCTTCAGGGCTTCGGCATCGTCGGAGGTGACTTTTATTTTCTTTAGTTCGTCGTTCCAGGCCTGCTTGGCGGCAGCGCGGGTGCCTTCGAAGTCCCATGCCGGCATCTCGGCGGCCAGATTGGCTTTGGCACCTTCGATCGATACCGGAGAAATGGCCACTTTCACCATCACCTGTTCGGCGGAATCGGTCTTGAAGCTGACGCGTCCGTACATGTCATCCTTGCCTTGGAGCTCGAAGGATTCAAACGGCTTCGAGAATTCGGCCACGAAATATACTTTCTGGTCTTTGGCCCATCCGGTCGAATAGCGTGAGCCTACTATGCGGTTGTTGCCTTCGGCACGCATCTCGGTGGCCGTCGGCTTGTCCCAGCATCCGCCGTTTTCAAGATCGAAAACGATGGCGGCCTCGTCGGATTTCGGGAAAGTGTAGCGATGGAGTCCCACGCGGTTGGTGGCGGTCATTTCAGCGAGAATGCCGTAGCGTGTGAGGGGAACGCTGTAGTAGCCCGGTGTGGTTATTTCATGCGAGCGGTCGGCATAGGACCATAATCCCGATTTCTGATCGGTTTCTTCTCCGCGTGCGTATGTCACTTCGCCGACAACGGGCATCACGGTCACATCAAAAAGGTCGCCTATGCCGGTGCCTTCGAGATGAGTGTGTGAGAAGCCGATCACTGTCGAGTCGCTGTCGTGATAGCCCGAGCACCAGTCCCAGCTTTGGGGGATGCTTGTCGGGCCGAGCTGTACCATACCGAAAGGCACATTTGCGCCGACAAACACATGTCCGTGACCGCCGCTTCCGATTTTAGGATCCACCATAGCGGTGTAGTCTGTCGCTATCCGCCATTATAAATTAATGTGTGGGCGGCTGTAGGAAGCGG
>CAJJOX010000024.1 GCA_905193485.1 uncultured Porphyromonadaceae bacterium
CGACCTCGGTTCGTCCGCTGACATCACCGCTCACAATACGGCGGTCGACAAACGTCCAGCTTGAGTCCGGCAGCTGTGTTTCTTTAAAACTGCGACGCACACCATCTCTCTCATATATAAATTCAAATTCCACCTCCGGTTCATCGGCTTCATCGACAAGGAGTTGAGATCCGACAGGAAATGAGCGGAAATCGACAAGAGGCTGCACGATATATCCCCATAGACCGACCGACACCACAAACACAAAGCACAGAGTGGCGACAACCCATTGTATGTAAGGATTGTAAATGCATGGAACACGTCTGTTGTAGTATGCAAGAAAAACCAAGGCGGCCGTAAGGAAGATATTTTTAAGGAAAGTGGCACCGTTTGAAATGACCAAAAAGTCACCGAAGCAACCGCAGTCGGCAACCGGATCGGCAATGTAGATGTAAAGCGAAAGAGGCAACATGACGGCCATAATGGACATCAGAAGCCACACGACACTTCGGCGATAACATCCGAGAGCGAGCATGGCACCGAGCATGAACTCTGCCACAGAAAGACAGATTGCAGCCATGAGATAAAGCGAACGCGGCAACTCATAGCCCCATGCCATGAAATATTCTTCGATCTTAAACGAAAAGCCCCAAAGATCAATGCTTTTGACAAGTCCCGACATAATGAATGTCGCCCCTACCGCAATACGCAACAGCCACACGAGGCAGCATCGCGTGCGGTCTATCTTCTGTCCCGGGGTAGAATGTTGCATCATTCCGTAAGTTTAATTATGCCGAACATGGCATAATTGACCATATCCATATAATTGGAATCTATTCCTTCAGATATGATTGTGGCTCCATCATGATCTTCGATCTGTTTTGTCCGTTGAATCTTGGTAAGGATGAAGTCGGTATATGAATTGACACGCATCAAACGCCATGCTTCATCATAATCATGATTTTTGGCAATCATAAGCTCGCGGGCTTTCCCGATATAATGGTCATAAAGGGCAAGAGCCTTCTCATTATCTATATCAACTTCGTCGGCAAATCCCTCCTTAAGCTGGATCACGCCAATAATGCCGTAATTGACTATGGCAATGAATTCCGGCAAAATGCCTTCGTCAACCATCGCCATCGATTTGGTTTCGAGCGAACGTATACGTTTTGCCTTTATGAAAATCTGATCCGTTATGGAGCACGGACGCATTATGCGCCATGAAGCGCCATAGTCCTTGAGTTTTTTAACGAATATGTCACGGCATGATTTCAAAGCCGCATCAAACTGTCTGATTGTATTATCCATTTGCAAGAGATGAGTTATAACTTCTTACACCCACAAAATTACGGATTAATTTTCATATATCCACACTTTATGACAAAGCGACGATCACCCGAACGTCTGATGGCGGTGGGCGACCGTTGCAATAAATTTAGAAATCGTTTATGATTCCGTTTCTCCCAGAGTCATGGACGAGCAGTTAGCGCTGACGGTTTGTCCGTGAAACATAACCGACGAAAACGAGGATAAATGCAACAAGGGAGAGTCCCGCTCCGATAGAGGGCAAGACAACATTATTGCCTGTCACGAACAGTGTTGCTACGAGAAATCCGACAGCAAGGAAAGCAAAAATAAAAGCTAAAACGATTAAGAATTTCATAATGGTAAAGTATTAATGTTGTCTGATTATATTGCTGATTTTATGATGATAACATCTCTTAAGCAATTTTGGTTGCGATATTTAACAACTTTAACACTACCGGATTGTAAGATTTGATAAAGAAAAATGCCGTGCCTTAAATCCGAGGGATAAAGACACGGCATATAATCAGTTATATCCGTTAATCGGCGCGAACTGGCTTAAATCAAAGCTTCACGATGTGCAAACGGATCATTTAAATCACTGGAGAGATTCCCAATATTTGGTCTGGTCCTCATAACCCTGTCCAAGACCGTAATAGAGTCGATAGAGGATACTCGGGATCTGACCCATATTGTCTTCGTCAAGATTATATGCTTTTTCAAAAAGTTCGGCAGCCTGAAGGAGCAGCTCCTTAACTTCTGCTATATTTTTACCTTCGGCATCGTCCAACGACATCTGGCTGGCGCGGTTGTTAAGAACACGGGCTTTGTCAAAATAGGCTTTTGCGTTTTTACCGTCAAGTTCGATTGCCTTCGACAGATCGTTGAGAGCTTTCTCATAATCGTTATTCTGATCGTCGATTACGCCCATAACGCCATAAAGCTGGCTGAGCATAGCGTTATCGGATGGATCAGTATCGTTGATTGCCTTGCTGACCAGATCAAATGCCTCATCATAGTTGTTTGATTCGAGCTTATGATTAATGAGCTGACCGATAAAAATGATATCCTGTGTGCCGTAGAGATCATAGCCCTTCTGAGCGAGATCATACATAGTGGCGAGGTCATTGGCACGACGGGCGGCTTCCACAGCGTAACGATACAGGTCAAGTTCTTTATATCCGCGGTTAATGGCGGCAACGAATTTGTTAAGAGCCGTCTGTCCGTCGTTTTCGCTGAGCTTGGCAATGCCTTGGAAATATTCAACCTGACCGACGATTGAATCATTCTCTGCAACTGGAGCGGATTTACCCAGCATAGGATTGTTCGGCATGTTCACGAAAAGTTCCCATGCATCATATGCGCCATCATAATCCTGAGCTTGAAGTAGGAAAATGCCGGCATTGCGAAGCTGTGGATACATCCCGGCAAGCTCCTTGATCATGTCTTTGCTTTTTTTAGGTTTGATTTTCCCTTTTGCATCAGGAAGACTATCAAGCGGAAGCGCTTTGAGATAAGCGTTATAGGCATCGACAAGAGCCTGACCTGTCTGTTTCTTTCCGGCCGCATCGAGCTGGTTGCCGGTGGATTCCTGAATAAATCCTTTTTCATAAATGCCCATAGCCGCTTTACCGGCAAGATACCACGGCATCATTGTATTGGCCGTTTCGGGGTTGGTCAGAGCAGGCTGGATTTCATTAAATGCCTTGACATAATCGGGGTTGCTGCCTTTAAGCATATGCTCGACATTCTTCACCACATCGGTCTGGGCAAAAGTGGCGACCGAAGTAAGAAGACCGATTCCTAACAGGCTGATCTTTTTCATAATCATTGTAATTTAGGTTATTAAGGTAAGTTGATTTTATTTCTTAAGATTGGGATCCGATATCTGTTCCATTATCCGGATCTGTGTCGACTACCGGAATGTCCGTCATTTCTCCGTCGGCGATTTCATTATCTGCGTCATTGTCTGAATCGACACAGCACACAGATGCGATAACATCGTTGCGTTTCTCAAGGTTGATTACGCGCACCCCTTGAGTAGCTCGTCCTTGAACACGGATATCGGCAACTTTCATTCGCAGGGTTATGCCGCTTTTGTTTATAATCACAAGGTCGTTATCATTATTCACGCTTTTGATAGCCACCAGACGTCCGGTCTTATCGGTTATATTCATTGTTTTCACACCTTTGCCACCACGATTTGTAATGCGGTAGTCGTCGATGTCGGAGCGCTTTCCGTAACCGTTTTCAGAGATGACCATCACATTATTGTCAGATTCAGGCTCCATGCAGATCATGCCCACAACCGCATCATCACCATCGTCAAGGGTCATTCCGCGGACTCCGGTAGACATACGACCCATTTCACGCACTTTGCTTTCATGGAACCGGATGGCGCGTCCGTTGCGATTGGCCATGATAATCTCCGAATTGCCGTCGGTGAGTTCGACAGAAATCAGTTTATCGTCGTCACGTATAATGATGGCGTTTACGCCGTTGGCGCGCGGACGGGAATATGCTTCAAGTTTCGTCTTCTTGATCACACCGTTTTTGGTGCAGAAAACGAGATTGTGATTGTTGACAAAATCAGGGTCATCAAGTTGTTTCACGCAAATAACCGCATTGACCGCATCATCCGGATCGATGTTAAGCAGGTTCTGGATCGCACGTCCTTTAGAGTTTTTGGCTCCTTCAGGCAGCTCGTAGACCTTCAGCCAATAGCACCGGCCTTTTTCCGTGAAGAAGAGCATGTAGTTGTGCATCGATGCCGGATAAATATATTCGATAAAGTCCTCATCGCGTGTGTCGGATCCTTTGGCGCCAACTCCGCCACGGTTTTGGGTGCGGAAGTCGGAGAGCGGGGTACGCTTAATGTAACCGAGATGAGAAATGGTGATGATCATATCGTCATCGGCATAAAAATCCTCGGCATTGAAATCGCCAGCGGTGTAGTCAATGGCGGTACGGCGTTCGTCACCGTATTTATCCCGGATCTCAATGAGCTCGTCCTTGATAAGATTCCAGCACACATGATCATTGGCAAGGATTTCCTCCAGACGGGCTATTTCAGCCATCACAGCCTCATAGTCGGCATGAAGCTGATCCTGAGCGAGTCCGGTGAGCTGTTTGAGGCGCATCTCGACAATCGATGCAGTCTGTCGGTCAGTCAGGCCGAAACGTTCGGAAAGACGCTGCCGGGCCTCGTCGGTCGAAGCTGACGAACGAATTATATGAATCACTTCATCGATATTTTGTGAAGCGATGATAAGTCCTTCAAGAATATGAGCACGGTCACGTGCCTTGCGCAACTCAAAGTTGGTGCGGCGTATCACTACATCGTGACGGTGGTCGATAAACGCCTCAAGCATCTGCTTGAGATTAAGCGTGCGTGGGCGGCCATGCACGAGCGCGACGTTGTTTACACTGAACGACGACTGCATCTGCGTCATCTTATACAGCTTGTTGAGCACCACATTGGCGTTGGCGTCGGATTTCAGCTTGATCACGATGCGCATACCCTTATAATCGCTCTCATCATTGATATCGGCGATCCCGTCGAGCTTCTTTTCAGTGACGAGATCGGCTATATAAGAAATGAGAAGCGCCTTATTGACATTGTATGGTATCTCGGTGACAATTATGTTTTCATGATTGGCCTCTGTGACAATCTCGGCCTTGGCGCGGATGATGATCCGGCCGCGTCCTGTTTCAAATGCGTCACGCACTCCATTATAGCCATAAATGATGCCTCCGGTGGGAAAGTCGGGGGCTTTGATGTAATGCATCAGACCGTCCACTGTGAGGTCACGGTTGTCAATCAAAGCGATACAGGCATTGATCGATTCGACGAGATTATGAGGCGGGATATTGGTGGCCATGCCGACAGCGATGCCGGAAGCACCGTTTACCAACAGGTTGGGAAAGCGAGTGGGAAGCACGACGGGCTCCTGACGGGAGTTGTCGTAATTAGGCTGAAAATCGACAGTTTCGCTCTCGATATCACTGAGCATTTCTTCGCCGAGTTTCTGAAGGCGAACTTCGGTGTAACGCATAGCGGCAGCGCCGTCACCGTCGACAGATCCGAAATTACCGTGGCCATCGACGAGAGTATAGCGCATGGCCCAGTCCTGGGCAAGACGCACCACGGTACCATATATAGAGGAGTCGCCGTGGGGGTGATATTTACCCATGACTTCACCGACGCAGTTGGCCGATTTCTTATGCGGATGATCCGAAGTGTTACCCATTTCGTTCATACCAAAAAGCACACGACGGTGCACAGGCTTCAATCCGTCACGGACATCGGGAAGCGCACGCGACACAATCACCGACATGGAGTAGTCGATGTAGGCCGACTTCATTTCGTTTTCAATGTTGATCTTTAATATTCGATCTTCTTCCAACATGACAATAAAAATTATCTCTTAAAATTGGTTATCTCTCTTATTTTTTATCGTTCACAAAGTTAGCAGACGAAGCGTCGCATTTTTCGCGAATCAGTTACAAAGATAGCGTTTTTTCGCCAATAAATCCGTGTTTTTCGGCTCAAGATTCACGTTTTTTAATTTTTAAGTTTTTAAAAAGTTTATTTGGAATGTTTTGGCACAATTATTGCTAATTTTACATCATAAAAGATTGAAATCATAAAACTGACACATGCTATTTTCATCCATATCCAAAAACGCCAAAGAGGTGTTGGCCGGATGCACCGCTATCGCGCTCGAGCATCATACACCGATAATCGGGCCGGAGCACATATTGCTCGCGCTGCTCACCGAACCCCAGCGGCGCATATCCCGGTTGCTCTGCGCTCTTGCAGGTCAACCTGTGGTTGACAGACTTGAAGCCGGTCTGCACCGTCATCTCTATGAAAGCGGGGAATACCGTCCGCTTTCCGAGGCAGAGATCACGGTTAGCGACCTCGCATCACGCATTGTACGTCTAAGTATTCTTGAGGCGCGGCAACATCATAAACTCGAGGCTGATCTTGAAGATCTGCTTCTGGCATTGTTCCACAATACAGACATTAAAGAAATGAAGTTCATAAAACCATTCCTTCTTGAAAAAATCGACCACCAGACTCTCAGCGAGCGCATCTATGGCGCAGAGTCTTCACCCCGTATGGGCAGCGACTTCACCGATGAGCCAGACGATGAAGCCGACGATGAAATGCCATCAAGCGCCAACGCCGGAGAAACATCAGGCGCCGAAAGCCCGCGTACGTCAGGCAAAAGCGGTGCACGAAAGGGCGGTGACACCCCTACCCTTGACAAGTTCGGCCATGACATGACCCGAGCCGCCGAAGAAAACAGACTCGATCCCGTTGTCGGCCGCGAAACTGAGATAGAACGTCTTGCCCAGATTCTCTCTCGACGGAAGAAAAATAATCCGATATTGATAGGCGAGCCGGGCGTCGGCAAATCGGCTATTGTCGAAGGTCTTGCGCTGCGCATAATCCAGCGCAAAGTTTCCCGTGTGCTCTTCGACAAGCGTGTGGTTTCACTCGACATGGCCTCGATTGTAGCCGGAACAAAATACAGAGGCCAATTTGAAGAACGCATCAAAGCCATATTAAACGAATTGTCGCTCAACAAAGACGTGATTCTGTTCATCGACGAGATCCACACCATTGTCGGAGCCGGCAATGCCGCAGGATCAATGGATGCCGCCAACATGCTGAAGCCGGCACTTGCCCGTGGCGACATTCAATGCATCGGAGCCACGACGCTTGATGAGTACCGCAAAAACATTGAAAAAGACGGAGCCCTCGAACGCCGCTTCCAAAAAGTGATGGTCGAGCCCACGACTTTCGACGAAACTCTCACGATACTCAACAACATCAAAGATAAATATGAGGCGCACCACAACGTTTCATACACACCCGAAGCGCTTAAGGCGTGCGTAAGCCTTACCGAACGCTACATGTCGGACCGCAATTTCCCGGACAAAGCCATCGACGCAATGGATGAAGCCGGTTCGCGAGTGCATATAACCAACATATCCGTACCGGAAGAGATCGAGAGTCTTGAAAAGGAAATAGCGGAAACCTCGGCTAACAAACTTAATGCGGCACAAGAGCAGGACTTCGAGAAAGCGGCCGGTTTCCGCGACCGCGAGCAAGAGCTCAAACGTGAGCTTGACGAAGCAAACCGCCGTTGGGAGGAGCAGTTGCTTGCCAACCGTCAGGAAGTAAACGACGACAAAGTTGCCGAAGTCGTGGCCATGATGACCGGAGTCCCGGTACAACGCATAGCCCTTGCCGAAGGGAAACGCTTACGTGAAATGGCACCTAAACTGAAATCGGAAATCATAGGACAGGATACAGCCATTGACAAAATAGTAAAGGCCATACAACGCAACCGTGTGGGACTTAAAGATCCCAACAAACCCATCGGCACATTCATGTTTCTCGGTCCGACCGGCGTCGGCAAAACACATCTGGCAAAGAAGCTTTCGGAATATCTTTTCGACTCCAAAGATACGCTTATCCGCATCGACATGAGCGAATATATGGAAAAATTTACCGTTTCGCGTCTGGTCGGAGCACCTCCGGGATATGTCGGCTATGAAGAGGGTGGCCAACTCACCGAAAAGGTACGTCGTCGCCCCTATTCCGTAGTGCTTCTCGACGAGATCGAGAAAGCCCACCCGGACGTGTTTAACCTCCTGCTTCAAGTTATGGACGAAGGCCGTCTTACCGACAGCCTTGGACGACGCGTCGACTTCAAAAACACCATAATAATCATGACGTCTAATATCGGCACCCGTCAGCTTAAGGATTTTGGAACCGGCGTAGGTTTCAACACGCCTTCGGCCAACGATCGAGAATATTCCCACGGAGTGCTCCAGAAAGCCCTTCAGAAAGCGTTCGCGCCCGAATTCCTAAACCGCATCGACGATATCGTGATGTTTGACGCGCTTGACAAGGATGCTATCTTCAAAATCATCGACATCGAGCTCGGCGAATTCCACACGCGGCTGTCAAAACTTGGCTATACGCTCAAAATTTCCGACAAAGCCAAGAATTTCATTGCTGAAAAAGGATATGATTCTCAATTCGGCGCCCGCCCGCTGAAACGTGCCCTACAGAAATATCTCGAAGACAATCTTGCCGAAATGATCATCAATGCTGAAATTGCCGACGGAAGTGTGATCGAAGTAGACTATGACAGCGACAACGACAAAATCACGACAACCGTAAAAGCGTAAAATTGTCAGTTGCATATTGACAAAATTTCACAAAAAATGTCACATTTCAAATGTGGCATTTTTTTTGCTCATTTGTTTAACAGACGGCACTTACTTCCCGTCCAGCAATGATTTATATTAAAAAAAACGATCAATATGACAGCACAAACAGGTAAAATCGGGGTTACAACCGACAACATCTTCCCCGTAATTAAGAAATTCCTTTACAGCGATCACGAAATTTTTCTTCGTGAACTTGTTTCAAACGCAATCGATGCGACACAAAAACTGAAAACACTTGCCTCGTTCGGTGAGTTCAAGGGTGAACTCGGAGAAATGAACGTGAAAGTGACGGTCGACAAAGAAGCCGGCACACTCACAGTAAGCGATCGCGGTATCGGCATGACGGCTGATGATGTAGACAAATATATCAATCAGATCGCCTTCTCCGGAGCTGAAGAATTCCTCGAGAAATATAAGGATAACGCAAATGCCATCATCGGGCACTTCGGACTTGGCTTTTATTCGGCTTTCATGGTGGCCAAGAAAGTGGAGATACGCTCTTTGTCATATAAAGAAGGAGCCGAAGCCGTACGCTGGGAATGCGACGGCTCTCCCGAATACACCATGGAGCCGGCCGAAAAAACCGACCGAGGCACTGACATCATACTCCATATCGACGATGAGAACAAGAAATTTCTTGAACAAGGCGAAATCGACCTTCTGCTTAAGAAATATTGTCGATTCCTGCCAGTGCCCGTAATTTCGGGTAAAGAACAAGAATGGAAAGACGGCAAATATGTCGATACGGAACGTGATAAAGTGATTAACTCGACCGAGCCGCTATGGACACGCAAGCCGACGGATCTAAGCGACGATGATTATCGGAAGTTCTATCACGAACTTTATCCCGGACAGGAAGATCCTTTATTCTGGATTCACCTCAATGTCGACTATCCGTTCAACCTTACCGGCGTGCTCTTTTTCCCGAAGATCAAAAACAATTTCGAGATCACGAAAAACCGCATACAGCTTTATTGCAATCAAGTGTATGTCACAGATTCCGTTGAAGGAGTCGTGCCGGAATTCATGATGCTGCTTCAGGGCGTGATTGATTCTCCCGACATACCGCTGAATGTGTCGCGTTCCTATCTGCAAAGCGACACCGCAGTGAAAAAAATTTCCGGCTACATCACAAAAAAAGTTGCGTCACGACTCGAAGAGATCTTCCGTAATGACCGTGCCGATTTTGAAAAGAAGTGGGATGACATCAAAATATTTATCCAGTATGGCATGCTCACCGACCAGAAATTCTGTGATGCAGCCATGAAGTTCACACTTCTGAAAGATACCGAAAACAAATATTACACTCTTGAACAATACCGCACACTCATCGAAGGATCCCAGACCGACAAGGATGGTGACGTGGTTTATCTCTATACGACTGATCCGGTCGCTCAATTCACATATATTAATGCCGCCACCGATTGCGGATACAATGTACTTGTGATGGACGGCCAACTTGAAAGCCACTTCATCGGACTTCTTGAGAACAAGATTGAAAAATCGCGATTCGTGCGTGTGGATTCCGATACAGTAGCGAATCTCATCCCGAAATCCGACAAAAAGCAAGTCGACCTCACAACTCGTCAACGCGACATGCTCACCGACATGTTCCGTTCACAGATTCCGCCTGTCGACAAATCGGAATTTCTCGTGTCGTTTGAGGCACTTTCGTCTGACGCCAATCCGATCCTCATCACACAAAACGAATATATGCGTCGAATGAAAGACATGGCCGCCATGCAGCCGGGTATGAGCTTCTACGGCGAACTCCCCGACAGCTATAATCTGATTGTCAATACCGAAAGTCCCGTTGTAAAACGCATTATCGCCGACGCAGACTCGACATTGATGACAAAACTCCAGCCGCTGTTTGATTCGATCGACGATAGCAATGCGAAATCACAGGCGCTGCGCGACGCATCCAAAGATGGCAAACCGACGGATGAAGACCAGAAACAGATCACACACAACGATGAAAACGTGGCCCATCTTCGTTCGGAAGTCAAGAAAGCCGCAACTGAATATGCCTCATCACAACCGCTCGTCAAACAAGTGCTTGATCTTGCCCTCCTGGCCAACAACCTGCTGCGCGGAGCCGATCTGAGCGCATTCATACGCCGTTCGGTAAGCCTTCTTTGACAATATCAAATCAAGTTTTTACAATCTAAAAATCATCCATAAAGATAGTCCGCATGTCAGACATCTGACATGCGGACTGTCTTTATACTTTAATTGTTTTCAATCAAGGAGATAACGTTTGCACAACGCTTTATATGCTTCAGTTGACTTAAAGGCGATTATCAGCGAATCGATTTTTGCGGCAAGCTGTTCACGGTCATTGCGAAGCACCCATGACTGGTGTTGTGTGAATGTAACGCCGGTGGAGATATCCACCGATTCATCCTTACCGCCGGTGTGTTTGTCATATGCCATATCACGTGCAAGACGCTCGTTTATTACCGACAACCCGATCTCGCCAATCGATGTAAGCAGATAAAGCTGTTCGGAATTATATTCCGGCACAGATTCCACATAAATTGTATCTCCGATTTCAGCGGAAAGGCTTTGCAATCTACTCTGCATCGGAGAATTGCTTACGACCCACACATGCCGTCCGGCAAGATCAAGCACCGACGACACCGGGTTTTCTATGCATCCGGCCGAATCGCGATGCTGCAAAAGGACCTGACGATCGAGATATAACGGTTCGGTGAGCCTGTAACGGTTTTGGAAATCAAGTGTAGCCGGAATATCGGCAATTAGCATATCATAGAGTCCTTGATCCAGGCCCGACAGAGCCTCTTTCAACGATACGACGGGATGAAATTTCACCCGCAGATTGCCCCGCTTCGCTAAGGATCGCATAAGATCATAGTTGAATCCGCCAATAGTGTCGCCTTTGACATACATCGACATAGGTGAATAATCGATCGCCACATCAAGAGTGTCGCCCGCGGATGCTTCAACTGCATCCGCGGCAGAGGCAGGAGCTTGCGAACATTGCCGAAGCATCACCATGGCAAATATGGCAGCCCCGAGCAATAACAGATAAAGGATCAACTGCACACCCGGCTTTGAACGCGTAAACAATGGTTTCATCAATTAGCGAAATCGACGGATACACCCATCTGAAAACGGCGGGGATTCATCGGATATAAAGGCATGGAAAAATAATTGTCGCCGGTCATGCCTTGATTGACGTGCGACATCATAATATAAAAACGTGCCCGTTTAAGCTTCATGTTAGCATATATGTTCATAAACGGATAGTTACCCACTTTGGTGGAATGCTGATTATAGAACGACATTGTCGCCGGCTGATAACCCGGTGCGTAATATTTTGTATAATAGTCGCAATCAAGTCCGAAATCGACATAAAGCACCTTTGCCACACGGAAACGGATAAAGAGATTGGAATAGACCGCAAGTTTCGGAAGCGGAATCACCGATTGCTCCGACGACGTCTGAAACGTCACCTTGTTATTCCAGTTTAGAATGCCGACATGAAAATTCTGAGAAAGTGACGCACTAAACACCTGAACGCTTCCACCGTGCTGGACAGGCATTGACGATTCATTGAAATAAAGGGCGTTTTGCACATTCTCCACACCAACATTTATCAGTGTGCCGGTGAGAGGCACATTGACTTCTCCTCCTACCCGAAAACGTCGTGTCTTGCCGAATTCATTGTGCCACATAAAATAATTTGACACATAGTTATTCATCAGATACGGGGCGGCCTCATTGGCAAACAAGCCATAGGCGGTCACTCTGACCGAATCGCCGAACAGCTTAAACCGTGTGGAAACATTTCCTTGAGCATAGATCTCTCCGGCCGCAGCACCTACGAGTCCAAACCGGGCTGTCGCTTCATAACGAAGGATACGGCCCTGCTGCTTGGTAAGCTGGCCACCTACCCACAAAAGATTTTCAGTAGCCCGAGAATCGATACGTTTATCATAAGGATAAGGCGTGAGAATTTCAGGCCGGGATGATCCTGCGATCGCGATAGTGTCAGGCGTCTGGGTGTAACGGCGAATCTCGTGTGTCACATAGGCCGACAATCCCGCTTTGGCATATTTATTGAACCCTTCCAGAAGCGAAATACCAAAACTGTTGCGAAGCGACCAATATCCCGTCGGCGATTCTGAGTTTCCGGTGGTAAGGTAATTGCGACCCCAGAAAGCATCAGCTTCAGATGACGAATTATTGTAGAACGTATGATGCCCGTCATTATAATCAAAGGTCCAGGCAAAAGATGTTACAGGCACGAAAGTACGGAGTTCGACTGTGTCGCCGGGAATGGAATCATTTGGAGGTGTTATTCTCCAAAATCCAAGTTTATAACGATGATTCATGTAAAATTCCTGCCCTTTCATGCGGGTACGTGCGGCAGTCAGATTGGTCGGTATGCTTTTGGCATCGATGCTGGTCTGACCGCCCTGCAACTGAGCCGGATCGGTAATGTAAAGAGCGTTGGTAATACCACCGTTCTCCTGATTAAGCCCGTTGTAATGATTGAAGAATGTCTGGTACTCATATCGATCACCCATATACGAACTTGCAAGACCCCACATGAGATTCTTAACGGCCTGATTGGCATATGAGCCTTTGGAATACAGATAGTCGACGTTTGCCCCAAACTGAAGGCGCTCGTTGGCATTGCCGGAGAAAGTGGCCTGAAGCCTGTCCTGTTTGTTCTCACGTCCTCCGCCGGTATTGTAGCTGAGCAACGTCATGGGGATACGCGTATTGTAAAACCGATGATCGCCCTGCATCGGCAACCATGCACGCAGAGCGTCGCGGAAGAAAAAATCGCTCATCGGTTTGCGGTCGAAATAAATCGATGTTTGTCCGGCTCCGCCGAGATTGCCCACCGATTCATATGCTATCGACTGTGCCGACGGCACCGAACGTTGTGCATAATTATATAAAGCCGTGTCGATTGTCGACGGCTCATGCACGCCAAGAGGAGGCAACAGCTGCCATGAATATGAGGGAGCCACTTCGGGTTCCTCGGCCGAAACCGTAGCCAACGAGGTAGCTGCCAATATAATAACGCTTATAATTGATATCTTTTTCATTGCTTTGCAAAGTTACAGATTTTTTCTTGTGCCGCAAGGTTTTAAAATCAACTTTCAATGGACAAAGGAGATGCCTGTCAAATCGGACGAGCAATCCGACGAAACTTTCAATTACAGCTTCAACAATAAACCGACTATTTATGTTAATTTTGTAATCTATTTCAACTGACGCATGTCACAACCACAACCGAAAACATCTCCGATGGAATTGGGCGAACGCTCCATTCCGCGTTTGTTGGCGCAATATTCCGTACCGGCGATTATTGCAAGCGTCGCCACGTCGCTATATAACATCATCGACAGCATTTTCATAGGCCGTGGAGTCGGAGCGATGGCCATTGCAGGACTTGCCATTACATTTCCGCTCATGAACCTTGTTGTAGCCTTTTGTACACTAATAGCTGTGGGAGGCGCTACAATATCTTCGATATTTCTGGGTCAGAAAAACATCTCCCGAGCCACCGATGTCGTCAATAATGTGATGACGCTATGCATCATCCACTCAGTGATATTCGGCGGTATGACATTGATTTTCCTCGATCAGATATTGCTTTTTTTCGGGGCCACACCCGAAACTCTGCCTTATGCCAGAGAGTTTATGCAAGTGATCCTGTACGCCACTCCGATCACCTATGTGTTCATCGGACTGAACAATATCATGCGAGCGACAGGATATCCACGAAAAGCGATGGTTTCGGCGTTATTGTCGGTTGGGGTGAATGTCATCCTTGCCCCTATATTCATTTTCATGCTCGACTGGGGCATTAAAGGCGCGGCTATCGCCACAGTTTTCGGACAGACCACGGCCTGCATCTGGGTTATGGCTCATTTCCTTTCACGCGACAGCTTCATACATTTCAAGCGCGACAACAGATGGCTTTCCGGCGCAATTGTCAAGCGTATTTATTCCATCGGTCTTTCACCTTTTTTGATGAACATATGCGCATGCATAGTCGTGATTTTCATCAATAAATCACTACTTGATTACGGAGCTTCGGAAGGGAATCTCGCGGTTGGCGCTTTCGGCATACTCAACCGCACCACGATGTTTTTCGTAATGATAGTGTTTGGCGTCACGCAAGGTATGCAGCCGATCCTTGGCTTCAACTATGGCGCCGGCAAATGGCACCGTGTGCATCGCACACTTATGATCGGGATATGGCTCGGAGTGGCGATCACGAGCATAGGATGGATTGCGACAGAATTTTTTCCACAGACAATCAGCGGCCTGTT
Organism: uncultured Porphyromonadaceae bacterium; assembly: GCA_905193485.1. Taxonomy (GTDB): domain Bacteria; phylum Bacteroidota; class Bacteroidia; order Bacteroidales; family Muribaculaceae; genus Paramuribaculum. Next base: position 14,859 of record CAJJOX010000024.1, read on the forward strand.
CACTGTCGACGACCGCCTGATCGAGATCGCCGACCACGGGTTTAGAATATTCTTCATTTTCTATCCGCTTGTCGGATGTCAGATAGTTATCCAAAATTTTTTCCAGTCGGTAGGCAAACCTAAAATATCCATCTTCCTTTCGCTCACCCGCCAGCTCATCTTCCTCATTCCTTTCCTCATCATCCTGCCGCGTCATTATGGCATTGACGGGGTGTGGGGAAGTATGGCGGCATCGGATTGTATAGCATTTTTCTTTGCCGTGGTCACTCTCATCATTGTCAACCGACGTCAGTCACGTTTAAATCCCACGCATAATATTCCGCAATGACAACCGAACTCCAGCTACGCATTGATCCCGCTACGGCCTATATTCAGGAGAAACTGCTCCACACCGTAAGCACACGGCTCAATATTGATGCCAACCGCATCCATGACATCAAGATACTCAAACGCTCCATTGATGCCAGACAACAACGCGTGATGGTGAATCTTACGGTCATGGTCTACATAGACGAAAACGCACCGGCTCATCCACTTTTTACGCCGGTGGAATATCCTAAAGTAGCGGCTGATGCTCCTGTCGGCATTATTGTCGGAGCCGGACCTGCCGGACTTTTTGCGGCATTACGCCTCATCGAACTCGGAGTCAGACCGATTGTGCTTGAACGGGGAAAGGACGTCGACAGCAGACGGAAAGACATGGCCGACATCTCCCGTACCGGCACTATCGATCCGAATTCCAACTATTGTTTTGGCGAAGGAGGCGCTGGCGCGTACTCCGACGGCAAGCTCTACACCCGGAGTAAGAAACGTGGATCTGTAGAGAAGATCCTACGGGTGTTTCATCAGCATGGAGCACAAGAAAACATTCTTATCGACGCGCATCCGCACATCGGCACCGACCGTCTGCCCAACGTGATAAAAGCCATGCGTCAGACAATCGAAAGCTGCGGCGGAGAAATCAGATTCAGTTCACGCGTCACCGACATAATCATTGACAACTCAGGATCCCGCATCATCGGTGTCAAAACCGGCGACGATACATTTTTCAGCGATGCCGTCATTCTTGCCACTGGTCATTCAGCCCGCGATGTCTATGAAATGCTCATGAACGCAGGCGTAAAGCTCGAGGCCAAAGGCATTGCCGTCGGCGTAAGGCTTGAACATCCACAGCACCTCATTGATTGCCTGCGTTATCACAGCCGCAACGGCCGAGGCAAATATCTGCCGGCAGCCGAATATACGATGCTGACACGCATTGACGGCCGGGCGGTATATTCATTCTGCATGTGCCCCGGTGGTGTTATCATTCCGGCAGCAAGCGCTCCGGGAGAAATGGTGGTCAACGGCATGTCGTCCTCGAGCCGGGGAAGCCGATGGGCCAATTCAGGGATGGTCGTGGAAGTTCTTCCGGAAGACATCCCGGGACATGATCCGTTGCGGATGATGCATTTCCAACAGCAGATAGAAAAGTCCTTTTTCAATGAATCGGGACAAAGCCAGAATGCACCGGCTCAACGCATGACCGACTTTGTAGCAGGAAGACCGAGCAGTACACTTCCATCAACATCTTATGCCGCCGGCATTCATCCTGCCCGTATAGACCGGCTTTTGCCGGAGGCTATTGCACGACGCCTACAGCAAGGATTTGAGGAATTCGGACGCAAACAACGTGGTTTCCTGACCTCTGAAGCAACCCTTATCGGCGACGAAACCCGCACGTCGGCACCGGTGCGGGTTCCTCGCAATCCGGAATCACTGATTCAGGAAACGATTGACGGACTCTTTCCCTGTGGCGAAGGAGCCGGTTATGCAGGAGGCATCGTATCAGCGGCGATTGACGGAGAGCGTTGCGCCGAGGCTGCTGCCGAACGGCTACAACGAAAACAGCCATCCATCGAACCACAATAAATCATTCGGCTCTATTCCTTTCGATTCTTAAGGGGAAAACGAGAAGGATTCAGTAGCAATCGCAGCGATGTGCTGTAGCTGAAATAATTCCATGTCCAGTCAATGAGCACACTGATTTTGTTGCGCATACCGAGTATAGATATCAAATGTACAAACATCCATACCAGCCAAGCGACAAAACCACTTAAATGCATATGACGGATATCGGCGACTGCACGATTGCGGCCGATTGTCGCCATGGTTCCTTTATCATGATAGGAAAATTCAATAAATGCGCTGCCGGAATTAAGGTTATGTGCCAACAAGCGTCCTTGTTGAATGGCCACCTGTGCAAGTTGCGGATGACCGTCGGGATAACCGGGTGC
>CAJJOX010000025.1 GCA_905193485.1 uncultured Porphyromonadaceae bacterium
TCCAGAAATAGTTGTAGTCGTGGGCGCCCCACAGACCGAGGCCGACCGGACTGGCATCGAAGTTCTGCCAATGAGCAAGGTCGGCCGAGCCGCCCTGCATGTTTATGCCGGCGTAGAGTCGTGTCACATCACCACGGGATGCATATGTCGAGCTCGGTTTCAGATTGGTACTGCTCCAGTTGTAGTTGAAAAAGAGCGAAGAACGGTATTTGCCATCGGAGCTGTACCATCCGTCGACATTTCTCTGGGTCAGGCCGCCGTCAAAATTGTAAGCGGCGGTGGAGTATTGTGTTCCGTCGTACCAGATGTTTTCGCGCAGTGTGTAATTGCTCACATTGGGCGTGTTGTTGTAGAGGGTGGTGAGGTTTGACATTATATTTTCATGCACAGTCCCCATGAGAGTTCTCAGCATGGCGGGTGTGAATGTGTTGCGGTTATAGGTGCTGAATTCGGAATTATAAGTCAGACCGTCGTTGCCGAAATACCGCAGCACTTTGGCAGCCATAGCGGGATCCATTTCCGAATAACCTTTGAGTGTGACCTGCTGAGCTGACGAGGGAGAGCCAAAGTCCACCCACAGCATGCCGGCTACACCCACACCGTTTTTGTGGGCCACATCGGCAAAACCGCCGTAGAGCTGTGATATGGAGCACGACCAGTCGCTATAGTTGTCGATATAGCTCCACATGGTGAAGCATTCCGACTCAAATCTGCCGCTTGGCATCGCGCTTCTGGGCCATCCGTTTGAGTCCTTTGCATTGACGGGCACCCACATCATGATGCGGCGTTCGCCGTTGGGATAATTGGTCTTCACCTGTGTCGCGGTGTTGGTGAAGCGTGCACGTGGTTTCTGACGGGCAATGTAGAAATTGTCGTCATCGGTGATTTTTTGGCTGGAACTCCAGTTTTTTACATAAGTGTAAAAATCCGCTGAAGTTCCGGACGAAATATCACCCTGATACAGATACTGTGCGTTTGCGCCTATGGCTGCGGTCGCACAGAGAAAAAGAAGAGTAATCTTTCTCATAAAAACGAATTATAATTAGGGTTTGCTGTTGATTAAGGTTGGTTGTTTTGGGTCCGGAGCGGAATCGCAGGAAGCAGGGATTCCGCTCCGGAACAAATGGTTCACGGTCAGAAGTTGCTTCCGGGCACATCCCAGAATACACGTGTGGCCATCAGGTTCTCGCCGCCGAGAGCTTCGAGTCCGGAATTCTGGATGTCTTCCAGACCGGCCTGTATGTCGCCCCAAGGCAGCGGCATGCGGCGTATGATGTCGCCGTATGAGAGCGAACCGTCGCCGAGCTGCGGATTGAGCACAGGGAATATTTTGGGATAGCCGGTGCGGCGAATGTCAGTCCAGGCTTCGTAGCTGTTGGGGAATATGGCTAACCACTTCTGGGTCATGATCTTTTCAAGTTTTGTTTCCTGCGAATCGCCGTCGTCCCATTTCACGCCAATTGTAAGCGTGCCGTCGATGTCGTTGTTGTCAATGGGATCCTCATAGTGGTAGGGCACTGCCTCGGTCACATTCATATAGTCGTCCAGATAACGCTCGTAGTTGCCCGAGTATTCCACAAACACATCGCTGCAGTCGCCGTTGCGTATGCCGCGCTCGTAGAAGAACTGAGCCGTGCCGCCCATGTCCCAGCCGCGGAGAGCGCCCTCGGCACGGTGGAAATCAACCTCGGCCCATTTCATAGCGTAGACAGGCATATACATGCAGTCTTCTGTGGCGAAAGCAGAGAACGCTACACGCGGATTCACGGCATACTGCTGGCCGTTGTACATCTGCAGACCCGCACGCAGTCCGATGATGGCGCTTTCCTTCGGAAGAACCTTTCCGGTGGTTTCGTTCACGAGATCCTCAGAGTTGGGCGTGAGCAGATAGTTTATATAAGGATGCTGCAACTGGGTCACGATGCTTACGAAAGAGGCGTTGGCGCAGATGTCGTGCCAGGAAACTGTAATATTATACAGCGGATGCCAGTTCCAGTTCTCGGTAACCTTACAGATCACCATCTGGTCGTCTTTCGATTCGATCACACCGCTTGCAACCGCCTCTTCGGCCCATGTTTTGGCTTGTGCCGGATCATACTTGGAAATATGCATGGCCATACGGAGCTTAAGCGAATTGGCAAACCGGCGCCATGTTTCAAACTGCTTGTTCATCGAGATGGCATCATTGTAGGCCATTACCGGTTCCACTAAATCCTTATACCACTGCGGACGTTCGGGATAATGGTCGAGCACGGCCACAATGTCGTCGAGATTTTTGATGATGGAGTAGTAAATGTCCACGCCACGGTTGAACGTGAATGGATTTGACTCTTTGTTGGCTTTGTGATCCACATAGGGAATAGCACCGTAGAGATCGACCATATCAGCCGCTGCATAGTCGAAGATCAGCAGGGCGAGTGCCTTCAGCTCAACAATCGTGTTGGACTCGTCGCGGTTGAGCAGATTGCCGACAAGTCCCTTTATTGAGAGGAAACGTCCGTAGGGACCTTCCCAGAAATCGCGATTGTAGGTATATGTGCTCGACATCTTGCCGCCCCAGTTCTGGGTGCAGGTGGTGTAGCCGGCAAAATTGTCGGTTGTAAGGCTATTGGTATACTGATACTGGTGGGCTTCGGGCATACCGCCGTCCTTGCCGCCGAGCAGATACAACTGTGCGGTATAGAACTGGTCGTAGTAGTCGTTCAGCAGCTCCAGAGCGGCCTGTGTCTGTTCCTGCGTAGGCTGGACTGTGTAATCGAGCAGGTCGGCATCGCCGCTGTAAATCACGGGGTCGATTTTTTCCTGAGCTTCGTCAAATTCGTCGCCGGGAGAATCGAAATCCATACATGCCGTAAAGGCAATCACCGGCAATGCGGCGAATAGATATTTCAGATTTGTTATTTTCATGTCGATAGGTTGTTATAATCGGAGATATGTGCGATTAGAATTCGATTTTAAGATTGATGCCGTAACTGCGGGCCGAAGGCATATTGAAAATGTCGAATGCTCCGAGGCCGTTTTTGGTGGAAAGTGCGATGTCGGGATCTGACGGCGCTTTTTTGTAGATGAAGAACAGGTTGCGCCCCACTGCCGAGAGTGTGATGCCTTTTATCACTCCCTTGAAGAGATTACGCATCGTGTAGCTGATGGAAAGCTCGCTCAGACGGAAGTTGGTGGCATCATAGATATATTCTGAGGGCATTACCTGACCGCCGACCATCTCATAATATTCTTTTACGGGGACAACAACGCCGTCAACATACATTCCCGGCTTCTGGACACCGCTTGTCGAAGTCCAGTAGATGCCTTCGCGTTCGGCACGGAGCCGGGCGTCGGCTGAGCGCTGCGATGTGCCTGCATGGTCGAGATATGCTTCGGTAAGTGAGATGAACTTGCCTCCTATGCGGCCGCTGATGAGGAAATAGAGCGACAGATCTTTCCAACGGAGTGTGTTGCTCCATCCGAGATTCCATTTCGAGTTCATGTTGCCGAGGTAAATGAACTTTGTGGTGTCCTTGATGGGCACGCCGAGTGCGGGGTCTATGTATATGGTGCCGTCGTCGTTGCGGCGGAAATCAAGGCCGTACATGTCACCGTAGCTCGCGCCTTCTTCATAGCGCACAGCTATCGATCCTTCGGCTATCAGCTGCTCCATCTTCGAGGGATTGCCCTGTTCGTCTTTGAAGGTCTTCAGAATCTTGTTGTCGTTGTAGGAGAGGTTGATCCCGGTGCGCCACAGGAAGTCTTTGAACGCCATGATGTTGTAGCTGACAGTCGTTTCAAAGCCCTGGTTGCGTATGGAGCCGGTGTTGACTGGCTTTGATTTACCTCCGGTGGTGGCGGCAAGGAAATAGCTGTTGGTCAGATTGGTGTTGTAGTAGGTCATATCCCAGTTGAGATTGCTGTTGAAGAGCGAGATATCATAACCTATCTCAAACGATTTCTGCTTTTCGGGCAGAGGGTTGTCGAAATATCCGTAGGGCGACGACGTCAGGGCGCCGTTCACGAGATTGCGGGTGGCCGAGGCATATACCTGATTGGGGATAGAGTTGCCCACTTCGGAATAGGAGGCGCGCAGTTTCAGGTGAGTTATGACATCGGGCAGTTTCACATAGCGGTGTACGAGCGTGTTTGCTCCGATTGACCAATAGCCGTAGTGGTCGGGCGTGCCGCGGTCGGAGAACTGACGGAAAGCACGGTACCAGTCGATACGGTAGCTGCCTTCAAGGTAAACCATGTCATTGTAGCCGACCTGTCCGGTGATAAACCATCCCTGATTCCAGTCCTTGCTTTTGCCGTAGCTTATGCCGTGTCCCATAGTCCACCAATAGGCATCGGGATGGAAATAGTTGACGAGTGTGGGCAGGCTGTTGGAGGTCAGCGGCGGATAGTATGACGATTTGACATACTGGCTTTCGCTGTTGCCGCTGGAAGTGTGTCCTACCCAGCCTGAAGAAGCCGAAACGGAATAGATTTCGTTGAATGTCTTGTTGTATGACGCCATGGCATCTACATACCAGTCTGTCGAGGTTGAGTTGCCGCGACTGTACAGACCATAGTCGTGCATGAATGTCGGATACCATGTGGTGGCATATACGCGGCCGTCGGATTTGGATGACGCATAGTCGATGTTAAGACGTCCCTGCACCATGAGGCCGGGTATGATCTCGTATGATACGACTCCCGAGCCGTAGGCACGGCGCTGAACGTTTTCGCTGCGGTTCATCTTTGAGAGCCAGTAGGGGTTGTTGTTGCCGCCGGTGGGGAATGCCCAGTTCTGCTGCGGACCGCTGAGCTGTATGGTGGTTTCTTTGATCTTTCCGTCTTTGTCCCAGTACTGCTCTTTGTTTGACTCCCATGTGCCGTCGGGAGTGTAGTAGTTGTCGCGGTAATATCCGAAGTCAATGTTGCCAGGCATGCGGTAAAGGTCGTAGAGCGGGTTGAGCACCGTGCCGCCGCCCGGGCGGTTTACAGAACGAGCATACACATAATTGATCGATACGTCCACCTTCAGTTTGTTGTCAAACATGTTGTAGCTCTGGCGGAACGAGAATGTGTTGCGGTTATAGCTGTTTCCGGGCATCATGCCTTTGGCGTTTGAGTTGGCATACGAAAAATATGTCTTCACCTTTTCCGTGCCGCCCTGTATGGCTATGGAGTTGTTCCATGTTGTGCCCGTGCGGAAGAATTCGCTCACGTCGTCAGCCGCGTAGTTGCGCAATCTGGCTCCGGGGTAGGCAAGCTGTTCGTCGGTGTATTCGCCGATTTTCGTGCCCCATGCGCCCAAAGGCATGTTGTATCTGATGGTGCCGTCGTTGCTGTCTTTGATCACTGTTACCTGCGAGCCATAGATGCGCTGGATTTCGGGGGTGACCAGAGGACGCTCGAAGGTGACATTTGAGTTGACGGTCACACCGATAGTGCCCTGACGTCCTTTCTTGGTGGTGATCATGAGCACGCCGTTGGCTGCCGCCGAGCCGTAAAGTGCCGCCGCATTGGCGCCCTTGAGCACGTTGATGCTTTCGATGTCGTCGGGGTTGATCAGCGACAGCACGTCACCGCTCTCCGACTCGGCCGTATAGCCTAAGCCTGAGCCGCCGTCGAAACCGCCGCCGCTGGCCGATCCGCTCATGGGAATTCCGTCGATCACCACAAGTGGTTCGTTGTTGCCCATGATCGACTTGTTGCCGCGCAATAGGATTTTCGACTTGCCGCCCGCACCGCCGGCACTTTGGGTGATTGTGACGCCGGACACCTTGCCGCTCAGGGCGTTGACGAAGTTGGCGTCCTGCACTCTCATCAGTTCATCTCCTTTTATGCTTTGGGTGGCGTAGGTGAGCGACGACTCTTTGCGCTGGATGCCCATGGCTGTCACCACTACTTCGCCAAGCTGCTGCGCGTTAAGGTTCATCTGGATATCGAGAGGTGTCCCGTTCCATGTCACTTTTACCGGATCATACCCGATGGAAGTTATCTCCAACACCTCGCCGGTTTTCATGTTCGATATGGAGAATTCTCCATCGATGTTGGTCGCGCCTACTTTTGTCGGCTTGCCGACAACTCTTACGGTGGCCCCTATCATGGGTTCGCCCAATTCGTCCTTTACCACACCTGTCGCCGTGGTGGATGCCTGTTGCGCACTCGGATTCTGTGGAGCCGCTACCGTCGCATCCGGGGATGTCAAGGCCACAACCGCGGCAAATGATGCCGCAAAAATTTGTTTGCTTGCTGATTTGATTGGTTTTAGCATAAGGTAACTAAATAAATATGAAATTGTTGTTGTTCGTGCATTTCGTTCTGCGCTCGTTTCCTGTATGCAGTTGATTAAATAACAGATACTTTTCCATGGTATATGCCGAAAAAACAAGGCATAATTATGCGCTATAGCTTTTGCTGTTGTTTGCAAAAGTACACATCTTTTATCAATTTACCCCCCCATTTAGTTAAAAGATGTTAATTTTACCAACATCCGGACATGCATGACGGAATATGCAGCCCCGTCGGATTTCGCCGCTTTCACTGCGGCTTCAGCGCCCGTAATCGCGTAGTCGCTTTTCATCCTGTAAGATACGGTGCGCATTTCTTTTCAGTGAACATAGTCGCCGAAGTGTGTGTTTGCTAATTAAGCATCATATCATCGGGCATATCGCCGATCGACACCGTCCCCGCGGCTTTATACCTATTTATTGGATTCATGGATAGACAATACTCCGTTTTATGAAAAAGATATTCATTGTTTCGACCCTGCTTCTGTTCTCAGCCATAGGTGTCACTGCGCGCGACACCGAGCTGTCGGCTTCCTATGGCGCCATGCCCGCCATGAAGTCGCTTGGTGTTTACCATAACCATTGGCACGATCTCGACTGCTGGGGTTCGGCCAATTTCACTATCGATCATAAATTCGCCCCAGGCCTCTGGATCGGCCTGGGCTACACCTATTCGTCGGCCGATTCGGATCACGCTCTCGAAGGCCGTTACGGAAAAGTGACATGGCACGGGCTTATGGTCAACGTGCGCTACGAGTGGCTTCACCGCGGGCCGCTGACCATGTACACGCATGTCGGCATAGGTGCGCTGGTCCAGTACTATTCCCCGTCGTGGGAAGACTCCTACAACCGCACCAATATGGCATTTCAGGTGTCGCCCGTCGGACTGCAGGTCGATGTCGTGCCCCACTTCGGCTTATTCGCCGAGGCCGGCTATGGCGTGCAGGGCATCGTCAAAGCCGGCCTGCGGATCGGTTTCTGAGTCAATCGGCCGACGCCTCATTGATGTCGGCGTCTGAGAATACTTCGAGCGGCCTGTAGAGATCATCGCTGAACTCGCGGTAGTCATAGATCTTTTCTTCGCCGTCGTAGCATTCAAGCAGCGTGCAGTGTCCTCCCCATACGTGCATCGGAGTCGAAGGAATGGTGGTGTTATAGTTGGGGGTGATGTTGAATAGCGGGCCTATGCCTTCCACCCAGTAATCATAGGGCGCTTTTTCAAAGAAATAAAAGCCCGACCACACTTTTGCAGCCCGTCGCTCTTTGCCCATGAGGGTTATGACGCCACGGCTTATGATCGTGATGTCATACAGCGTCAGGCTGGTCGCGCCCTCAGCGGGAAATATGTCGTAGAGCAGTTTGAATTCATATGTAGGATTGTTTACCGGATAGGGACGGGTTTTCCATAATTGGTAAATTTTGCTGCCGTCTTCATACATCACATACGGGTCGGGATACGAGCCGTCGTCGTTGTAGGCCCGTATCGCTTTGGCCGCAATGCCTTGCACCACAGTGTCACCCGCGACTTCCTGCGTGAATGTCTCTTCAGCCTTCGGCGTAAAATCAGAATTATAGGTGGTGGTTCTCTTCACCCATCTCTTGCCGTCGGTGAATATCGGCCGTATCATTTCCGGAAGTGGTTCCACTTTTGCTATCGGCTCGGGATCCGGTTCTCTCAGTGCGTTGCTCTCTGAATCGCATGCAACGCCCACTCCGCTCAGCAGTGCCGTAGCGCAGAATAATAAAATCGCACTCTGTTTCATGGCTGTTTTCGTTTTATGGTTATTTTTTGATGAGTCGCTTGTTTGATGTATATAATTTCCCGTCTTCGATGATGTTTACAATATAAATATCGTTCGGAATATTGGAAATGTCTAATGTGACTTCTCCAGTTGGATCATTTATGTCGAAAGTAAAAGACCGATTATTATTTATTCCCGTAAGAGATATTTGAATGATCGAATTGATATGGGCAGAATATTTTATTGTTGCATCGTTTGTTGTTGGATTCGGAGTTATTGATAAAATGTTCGGTTCTATGTCAGTTTCCGGTATGTCATTACTATTTGATTTTGTCAAAATCAAATAATTATCGACTTTAATGTGCTTTGGTATGTAATCTTGTTTTGTGATCCATACATCAAATGATCCGTTCCCGGTATTAAATGTTGAATTGCGTTTTGTGCTTATCTCATAAAATTTATTTCCAAAAGCGCTTGATACGCAGATTTTCGCGCCATCCACGCCTGCATCAACAATAAGAATGCCATTTTGATCATAAAATGCAGTCGCTGAATTGTTTTGTTTAGGATAGGATCTAAAAATAGGCATTTCAGGATCACCCATAGCGTTGATCGAATAATGCAGCCACCGATATAATGGCTCGTCATCCATATAGCTTAGAAATGTATGTTTTACGAATGTTACAAGAACACCAAAATTAGTAACTCCAGGGGTGGAATTTGGATTTAGCAGTCTTTCATAAAAATCAGCTTCATACGCAATAGAAAATGTCAAACCTATCGGATATCTATCAAACCATCCATATCTCGAGGATCCCAGATACCCTATAACACCGCTATTGGGATTCCTAAGAAAAGCTTCGCTTAGGCATGGATTGGGGTTGGTATTTGTTTCCTGTAGATCAAAAGCGTTGGTAAGGCAGGACGTTGTAGTAATTAGAGTATGCATTTCGTTTTGTATCGACAAAGCATCAGTGACATTAAAAAATGGCTTCCCACCGTACAGAGCCCAGTTCTTTTCATCGCCATGTGCGATAACTTCAACCAACGGATATCCGGAATTAAACTCACGGACAAAAAAATCTTTCGAAAAGCGTTCTCCAGTATATGTATATGTGTCAAAAAGTTTGGTGTTGCCCATCACAATCTTTCCGTTGAATACTTTGTCAAACAGCAGATCGGCATAATCTTCGCCGGTAACATAAAAAGGATCAAGAGTAGCCCCAGCTTGGAGAAATGTTTTGATGTATTTGGGCGATTGTTCATATTCGATTGTTCTGTTTACGAATACGGTTGCATCGGCCACGCTTCTTACGGGGGCACGAGTGACGTACAAGATTGGAATATAGTTTATGACATCATGTTGAGGGTCTCCTGCTCTATCGTCATTATTCGTATCCCATTCCAAATCTTCAGGACAAGAATAATAAACGTCGGCCGGAATGTATGCTGCATAAGTTGAATTATTTCCAAGTCCTTGGTCTACTTTAGAATCGACATAGCACATCTGCGCCGGAATAATATCAACATCACCTCCGAGTAGCACATATTCTACACCATATCTTTCATGCATATCATTGATGCATGTTTTGATCTTGATTTGTTGTGTTCGTCCGCTATAATTTTGTACAATCTCTTCAATTGTGACAATTTTAGACGGACATCCTTTTTTTCGCTTCCAATCGGCCAACGGTTTGAATGCGTCTTTAAGAGTGTTATTGGTGATTATTAAATAGGGATAATAGTCATTTAAAAATGATTCAGCAGAGGACGGTAAAGATTCGATAATTTCGGCATTGTCTACAGTGGAAAGCAATAGATCGAGTTGTTGCGGGTTAGTGGCGGAGGGGGCTTTTCGTGTACCTCGATATTTTAGGTCAATATCAATTTTAATGGAATCAATAAAATATAATTCTTGCTTTGTCGCATCAAAAATAAATGGGGAAATTAGGAAACTGGCAATGTTGAATTCTCCAATGTTATAAGATTTCGAAAAAACACAATTTGAGTCAGGATATATTTTCTGAGTATATTTTTCTGATAAAATCGGTTTTCTTTGATCCAATGCCATTGCAGGTGATGGAGAAATGACGCTGCTAAGATTGATATTTTTGCGAATGAGTCGCTTGCTTATAGAAACAGAATAATTGTTTACAATAGCATTAGTAGGCAATGCGATGCGTCGTCCAATAATAGGAATGTCTGGCGTGTGCGCCTTTGGATGCATGGTTGGGCTGGAAATTGAAACAATTGCTGATGTGTCTACAGCGATTGGCTTGATTAGGAAGTCGGTTTCTTGGAAGCGAAATGTGTGAGAAAATGATTCAGATTTCGCATGGATAATTGTGCATAAAATGACAATGAGAATTGTTAGTCTTGTTTTCATGGTTTAGGTTTATTTGGTAATTTAAGAATGTGAATAAGTGATCCTATTAAATTTATGTCCCTGATATACACTGCGCAATTTAAATAAAATAAATAAAAATGGCAAATATTTTTAAATATTTTTTGCTGAGCGCTAAGACAAGGCGCATTTACGAATAGGGCGAGTGCATTTATTGCGAGTGCATTCATGACGGTTTTTTTTGAAAATGAATGAAAAAGTTTTGAGATGTGAAAAACTATGGTTAATTTTGCCCCGCTAAATCAGATAAATAATTAACATCAAAACATATCAACTAAAACATGATCATCGTACAGGTAAAAGAAGGCGAGAACATCGAACGCGCTCTCAAGAAATTCAAACGTAAATTCGAAAAAACCGGCATTGTCAAAGAACTTCGCAGCCGTCAGGCTTTTCAGAAGCCGTCGGTGACAAACCGCAAGAAAATGATGAAGGCGGTTTACGTGCAGAAGCTCCGCGCCGTTGAGGAATAATCGTTCCCTCGTCCTGTTTTTTTATTTGATCTCATAGGAGAATCCGGATAGCTCGATTTCGAGTGAGTCCTTTCGGATTCTCTTTTGTTGCATCCTTATGTTTCATCACATTTATATAATATAAGATCAGTATCATGAGAAAAATGTTTGCTATTGCCCTTGTGGCTGTTTCAATTCTGTTTTCCTTGAATGTGTCGGCCAAACAGCCGTCGCACATCGTGTTTATCGGTCTTGACGGCTGGGGCGCCTATACAATGCCTAAAGCCGACATGCCTAATGTGAAGGCTCTGATGGACCGCGGCGCCTGGACGCTGAAAAAACGTTCGGTGCTTCCTTCAAGCAGCGCCATCAACTGGGCTTCAATATTCATGGGCGTGGGCACCGAAGGACACGGTTACACCCAATGGGGAAGCCAGACCCCGGAAATACCGTCGATAGCCTTGTCGAAAAACGGCATCTTCCCCACAATCTTCACCATCATAAGAGAGCAGAAGCCCGAAGCCGAAACCGGACTTATCTATGAATGGCCCGGTATCGCGTATCTTACCGATACGCTGTCGACCAGCTTTCATAAAAACGTGCCGGTGGGCAGCGACAATGACTCGTCGCCTATCACGGCCGAAGCCGTGAGATATATCAAGGACGCTAAGCCGCTGATGCTCGCCGTCACCTACGACAATCCCGACCATGTTGGGCATACCGCCGGCCATGACACTCCCGAGATATATGAGATCATGACATATCTTGATGGGCAAATCGGTCAATTGATCCTGGCCACAAAAGATGCCGGCATCTACGATGAAACCGTGTTTATTGTCAGTGCCGACCATGGCGGCATCGGCAAAGGCCATGGCGGCATCACCCTGCAGGAGATGGAAACCCCGCTGATCATGGCCGGTCCCGGCATCAGTGATGTCGGCGAATTGAAAAGTGCCGTCATGCAGACCGACATCGCTCCCACGATAGCCGCGCTTCTCGGTCTGTCCGTTCCGCAGCCCTGGACCGGACGTGCCGTGACCGAGGCTCTCGAAAAATGACAGACACTCAACCGGATACTGAAGATGTCATGCATGCCATTACACAGGGTGCACTCTTCATCCTTTTATCGGATAACGGCACATTGCGAGGCAATGCTGCCGTTTTTTGAATCGAAAAAAACGTGTGCAAATTTGGAAAATAGGATTTTTAGGATTAAATTGCGCTTGGTAATAATCAGGATCAAGTAGGACTTTTGCAGATGATTGACGCATTCCTGAAATATATCACGAGCGAAGTGCAGCTCTCGGCTCAGACCGTCGAGGCTTATCGCTCCGACCTGCGTCAATGGGAAAGATTTGCCACATCCGACGGCCTCTATCCCCTCTGCCCCGAAACAACGACGCTTTCCGATATGCGCCTGTGGGTGGCATCGTTGTCGCGAGCCGGTCTTTTGCCGCGTTCCATACGCCGCAAAATCCAGTCGCTTCGCGCTTTCTTCCGTTTCCTTATGAAGTATCACGGACTGAAGAGCAATCCCGCAGTGGATCTTCAGGTTCCGAAAGTGGCCAACGGCCTTCCCGTCTACGTGCGCTCCGAAGAGATGTCGGCGATGCTCGACTCCGACTACGATGCCGACGACTATGAATCGGTGCGCGACCGTCTTGTCGTCGACATGCTTTACCACACAGGCCTTCGGTGCTCCGAACTGATGACCCTCACCGACGGCAATGTCGACGCGGCAAAGTGTGAACTAAAAGTGCACGGAAAGCGTAATAAAGACAGAATCGTGCCTTTCGGCCCTGAACTTCGCGATATGATAACCCTCTACCGTCGTCTGCGCGACGAAATTGTCAACACCCTTCCGGGCGACGAATTTTTTCGCCGTAGCGACGGTCGTCCGCTTTATCGCAGGCAGGTGTACAATATCGTGCATTCGGCCATGGACCTCGCCGGCGTCCATGCTGCCCGCAAGAGTCCACATGTGCTTCGTCACACATTCGCCACCGACATGCTAAACGGCGGTGCGCAGCTCACATCCGTCCAGCAGCTCCTCGGACACCGGTCGCTCAATGCAACTCAAGTATATACACATATATCTTACCGAGATCTAAAACAAAATTATCAACAGGCACATCCACGTGCACAAAAAAAAGGAGGATAAACTATGGAACTTCGCATTCAAGGTATCCACTTCGATGTAAGTGAAAAACTGACCGCTTTTATCAACAAGAAAATCGAACGGCTCACACGCAAATACCCCGCCATTGATTATGTCGATGTGAATCTCACCGTCGTCAAGCCCGAAACGGCCAAGAACAAACAGACGGTTATCAAAGTGATCATACCCCATGCCGGCGAGCAGGTGGCCACGAAGATCGCAGATACGTTTGAAGAAGGCATCGATCTTGCCCTCGAGGCTCTCGAACGCCAGCTTGAAAAAGGAAAAGATAAAAAATAATCAGTAGACACATATTTTTTTAAAGACATTCTTTGTCAGCCTGCCTCAGTGGCAGGATAAGATGAATGATTCAGCGGTGTGCTGCCCGATGCGGGATGGCGCACCGCTTTTGTGTCTTTTCCCCGTCTGACTTATGGCGGATGCTTTTTGCCACGCGGTGACTTTTTGGGAGATTTTTCATCATGTGGAAAAAATTTCCGGGATTATGTTGCAATTGGCATAATGCTGCGTGCTATATTTGAAAACGATAATGAACCACGATATCCTGACATCCATTTTTACACGGTTGAGGCCATCGCTGTTGGCTTCGGCGAAAAACGTGCTCCGCGAAAGCGGCGACGACGCCTCCGATGCGCTTCAGGATGCTTTCTGCCGCCTGTGGCGCCACCGCGACAGCTTTGCCGATGAAGAGCATGCGCGTGCCGCATCATATACGGCGGTCAGGAATGCGGCTATCGATATGGTGCGTCGTCGCCGGTCCACCATCTCTGCCGGTGAGATTCCCGAAACTGCCGCGGATGCCGTCGAGGCCTCGGATCTCTATGATGAGGTGAACAGCATCATCGTCAGGGAGCTGACCGAACGCGAACGGAGCATTCTGATGATGCGTGACCGCAATGGTTTTGAAATGGATGCGATAGCGGCACGGCTCGAAATCACCGAAGCCAATGTCAGACTTATACTGAGCCGCGCACGCCGGAAAGTAAGGGAATGTTATCGTGAAAGAATAAACAGGAAACCATAGACTGAATATGATAACGAAAGAATATGACATATTGCTGAGGGAAGCGCTGACGCTCGTCACGCGTTATTTCGACGGTGACACCTCTCTCGCCGAGGAGAAGCGCCTGCGGTCGTTGCTGGCCGATCCGGCTCTGGAGTCGGAAGAACTCGACGATGCACGCGCCGTGATGGGATTTGTCCTTTTCGATAAGGCCGGAAATGCCACACACACACAAGGTCGTGGATGGCTGCGTGTCGCCGCCGGTGTCGCCGCCGTGGTGTCGGCGGCAATATCTTTCGTGCTCATTCCCGGCGGCCGTGCCGCCGGCAGTTTCACGGATCAGCAGTGTGTGGCATATGTGGGCGGCCGGAAAGTAACCGACCGCGATGCGGTGCTCGCTATGGTCGACCGCGATCTGTCGGAATTTTCTGACGCCTTTACGGAAGTCAGCGAACAGATCGACTGCCAGTTGTCGGAATTCGCGTTGTTTGCCGACGAAAACGATTTGAAAATGTAATAAAATCTCATAGAGTATGAACCGACTTTTGATGCTACTTGCCTGCATGGCGTTTGCTTTCGTCACTCCTGCGGTCTGTCACGCGCAGAAGGGACTTAACGTCGACGGAGCTTTCGCAAAATCCTATACAATGTTGCCTGAGGCCACTGAAACCATGCTCACGCGCAGTAAACTCCACGATGTCAGTCTGTCGCTTTATCGCGCTCTTTCCATCGCCGGCAATCCTGAAAAGGCTCTGGAGATCGAACGGATGGTGATGGCCGACGGGCGGACCGCTTTGTCGAAAGAAGTCAGGTATACCTCAGGTCATCTTTATTACGGCCTGTATGTGCTTCCTCCTGTCGCCAACGAAAACCGTTATATACTCTTTCTCAACGGCAACCTGTCGGGCAATGGAAAGATGCTCCTGCTCTATCTTGAGGGCAGGGCGTCGGTGGCCGATGTGAAGAAACTGATAAACAAAAAGAAATAATCACAATATGCATAATGATATGAAAAAGCGATTTCTTGCCGTCATGATGGCTTTTGCGGCCTTGACGGCCGGCGGACAGGCTCCTGCCGACACTTTGATAACGGTCGAGTCGCCCCGGTCGGTGACTGTTGAAAAGACCGACGGATCGACTGTGGTGACCATCAAGGGCTCTTCGTCCGATGAATTGTTCAATTACCGCTATTCCGTGTCGCCCGACACGATTTCCGATGCACCGCTGCTTAACATTCCGTTTACCGGAATGGCAAATCTCGGACACACACGGACAGTGACGTCGGTCGATTGCTTCCGCGGGTTTTACGGAGGCGCTGTCATACCGCTCTCGGCTCCCGATGCCATAAAGACATCGATGGAATTCGGCGTCGACCGGATTGTGGGTCTGAGCGTGAGCCGCCGCGGAGCCGATTTCAGCATGGGGCTGGGAATCGGCTACCGCTACATCGGCATCGGTCGCGGATGTGTCGCTGACAAGCAGGGCGACGCGCTGGTTCTGATGTCCGCTCCCGATGGAGCCGCGGACGTGTCGTCACGCATCGATTCTTGGGCGATCAGAATCCCGCTGCTCTACACGCAAAGTATTCATCGTTCGTTCGGATTCTCGCTCGGTGTGGTGGCGAACTTCAATTTCCACACCACAGCCCATATGAATTACAATATCGCCGACGTGGCTTATTCAAAATCGGTCAAAGGACTGCATCAGCGCATCCTGACTCCCGACCTGGTGCTGACTGTCGGAGCGATCAACATTGTCGGCGCATATATCCGGTGGTCACCCGTCAAAACATTCAAAAGCGCCTACGGACCGGGCTGGACCTCTTTGTCGGTAGGTATTTCAACGGCATTCTAACATAATATCAGAAAACAATGAAAAAGATGATATTGATAGCCGCCTTGATTTCAGCGGCCACTGTTGCAAAAGCAGACGAACAGCATGATACGGTTCTTTCGGTAATCAATCCATCGTCGGTGACCATCACGGAAACGCCGGAAGGTTTCGGCGTGAGCGTGACGACAGTCACTTCCGAAGGCGAAAGCCGTTCCGACTATTCCGAATCATTTGACAACCCTGTCAGGATCGATGCACGCCGATGGCGATCAAGGATATCGCTTGCACCATCCGGGGATTCAGACTGGGACTTGACTGTCGGCGGTCCCGGCATCGGTTGGGTAAACGCTTGCGGGCAGCCCGACGGGATGGGTGTCGAAATGGGCAAATCGCTTGAGATCTCATGGCTGCACGCACTGGCGGTGACCTACAGGCTGCCGTGGCGTTCAAGCTGGCTTTCTCTCGGTTTTGGCTTTGACTGGCGCAACTACCGCATATCGACCGGCGCAACCCGTTTCGTCCCGGCCGAGAACGGCGGAGTGGAGATTGGGGAATACCCCGAGGGCGTGACTCCCAAAGGATCACGGCTCAAAGTGTTCAGTATGGGTGTGCCCTTGTTGTGGCACCAGAGGTTGCCTTTCCGTATATTCGGTCAGCCGTGCGTGATCGGATTGGGCGCTGTGTTCAATTATAATTCACACGCGAGCATGAAAACAAAATGGGAGCTGCCGGACGGCTCAAAAGCCGAGCAGAAAACGAATCATATCGGTCACCGCCGGTTTACGGTCGACTTCATGGGTATGGTACGCATATGGTCAGGTGTGAATCTTTATGTCCGTTATTCTCCAAACAGTGTGTTGCGGGGTGTCGGACAGCCGCGCTTCAATCCTTTGTCGACAGGTATCATCCTTTTTTATTGAAACGTGCGGCGCCGCAGGGTTGAATATTGCCGCGGAATTTCGTAACTTCGCGGCAAATACCACAACCGCATGAAATTACGTACTCCACAGGAAATCACAGCCGCCACGCTCGACGTCGGCGATGCAAAAGTGTCAATGTCATCCCGCCGTCTTGTCGTG
>CAJJOX010000026.1 GCA_905193485.1 uncultured Porphyromonadaceae bacterium
ATCTGCCTATCAGTTATGCCCTCGGCCGTGCATGTCGCCTTCATTCGGCAGAGCCTCCACTTACTTTATCGCAATATGCGTCGCTCACTTTTGAAGCTCCTGACACGGATCGTTTCCCATGTCTGGGTTTTGCCCGAGAGGCTTTGATGCGTGGCGGGACGGCCGCTTGTGTGATCAATGCCGCCAACGAAATAGCCGTCGACGCATTTTTGCATGGCCGGATACGTTTCACCGATTTTTATCCTATTATCAGCAAGACTTTGGATATGGTGAATTTCATAGCCGATCCGACCTATGACGACTATGTGATCACCAACGCCGAAGCGCGGCGAGTGGCTGCATCGCTGATATCCAAAAGTCAAAAGAATTAATCAGTAAACACATCTCCCATATAGAACAATGGAAATATTTCTTATCAAAGCGGCTCAACTTATCGTGGCTCTTGCACTACTTGTGATAATCCATGAATTTGGCCATTATATTATCGCACGCGCATTCGGCATAAAAGTGGAGAAATTCTATCTTTTCTTCAATCCGTGGTTTTCGCTATACAAGTGGAAGCCGAAGCAGAAAGTGCAAAAACTGGATAAAAACGGACAACCCCGCGCTTCATGGCGCGATACGGAGTACGGTATCGGATGGCTCCCTCTTGGCGGTTATGTGAAAATAGCCGGCATGATCGACGAATCGATGGACAAGGAGCAGATGGCACAGCCTATGCAGCCATGGGAATTCAGAGCCAAACCGGCATGGCAACGTCTTTGCGTGATGTTAGCCGGCGTGAGTTTCAATTTCATTCTGGCCATTCTTATTTATGCCGGCATAGCATTCTGGTGGGGTAATAAATATGTTCCTTTTGACAAGGCTACTGAAGGCATGCAATTTAGTGAAGCAGCCATCAAAGGTGGATTCCGTAATGGCGATATTCCATTGCGCGCCGACGGGCATAAGCTTGATGTTTCGAAATCGGACTGTCTGTATCTAATGGCCGACGCCAGACAGGTTGATGTGCTTCGTAAAATTGAGTCGGACACTGTAATGCTTCATGAAACCCGTCCATTGCTTCGCGACACTGTTACCTTACAGCTCCCCGACAAGTTCATTTTTAAACTTTCTGAAAAGAAAGATCCGGTGATGACTTACCGTTGTCCTGTAATCGTCAAAAGTGCGGTTGGCGGTTCGGCTGCGGCTAAGGCCGGTATATTGTCCGGTGACCGTATCGCAGCCATAGGAGGCGTGCCCACACCATCATACGATGAGCTGACCGAGCAACTTGAGAAGAATGCCGGCAAGCCTGTCGCTGTCACGCTTCATCGCGACGGAAAAGTAATGACGGTCACGGCCACACCTGACAGCAACGGCAAACTTGGCGTCAACCTCAAGCCTATCGATGAAATTTATCCCGTGAACTTCGAAAAGTTTACTTTCCTTCAGTCGTTTCCCAAAGGATGGGAGATAGGCACGACAACTCTTGGAACCTATATAGATGCCATGAGCCACGTGTTTTCTCCCGAAGGTGCCAAAAGCATAGGCGGATTCGGATCATTGGGGGGTATGTTCCCTGAAAAGTGGAACTGGCTCTCATTTTGGGAAATCACGGCTTTTCTATCTGTTGTGCTTGCATTCATGAATCTCATTCCGATTCCGGGTCTTGACGGCGGCCATGTGATGTTCCTTCTTTGGGAGGTGATCACTCGCCGCAAGGTCAGCGAAAAGGTGCTTGAATATGCACAGTATGCAGGCATGCTGTTCCTGATTTTGTTGCTTGTTTATGCCAATGGCGCCGATATTGTGAGATCACTGCTCTGATTGGCTATAAATATCTGTCACTTAACACATCATAGAGTATATGTCGAAATATCCCAAGATATCACTCTTTCGCGGCAAAGAGGAATCTCTTCGTCGCTTTCATCCCTGGGTATTCTCAGGCGCAATCCGCCATATTGATGAAGGAATCGACGAAGGCGATACGGTTAGTGTGGTGGCTGACGATGGCACTCAGCTTGGAGTCGGGCATTATCAGATCGGGTCGATCGCTGTCAGAATGCTGTCGGACCGCGATATGGACATCGATGTCGGGTTCTACAGATCGCGTCTTGAAGAGGCTGTAAGGCTGAGGGCTTCGCTTGGCCTCATCCGTCCGGATAATAATGCGTTCAGACTCGTGCACGGTGAGGGTGATTTCCTGCCCGGTCTTGTTGTCGATATATATGGATCGACGGCTGTCGTGCAGGCTCATTCGCCCGGTATGCACTATGCGCGCATGATGATTGCCGATTCTCTTCTTGAAATCCCGGGACTCGACATCAAAAACGTCTATTACAAATCGGAAACGACATTGCCTTATAAGGCGGCTCTTGATCCGCAAAATGATTATATCCGCGGCGCTTATGATACCAATGTGGCTTTGGAGAACGGATTAAAATTTCATGTCGACTGGCTTAAGGGACAAAAAACGGGGTTCTTTGTCGACCAGCGTGACAACCGGTCATTGCTCCGTCAGTTCGCCCGAGGACGTCGTGTTCTCAATATGTTCTGTTATACCGGCGGTTTCTCGGTCTATGCTCTCAGCGGCGGTGCTGTAGAGGTGCATTCTGTCGACAGTTCGGCCAAAGCCGTGCAGCTTACCGATGCCAATGTGGCACTTAATTTCGGACAGGATGCCCCTCATCGTTCTTTTGCGCTGGATGCCTTTAGATATCTCGACGAGATGCCCGAAGGACTCTATGATCTTGTGATTCTTGATCCCCCGGCTTTCGCCAAACACCGAAGCGCAATCAAAAACGCGTTGCGGGGGTATCAGCGCCTCAATGCCCGCGCCATATCCAAAATGCCGTCGGGCAGCGTACTTTTTACTTTTTCGTGTTCGCAGGCAATTACAAAAGAGCAGTTCCGCCTTGCCGTTTTTTCAGCGGCGGCACAGACCGGACGCCGGGTGAGAATTCTTCACCAATTGACACAACCGGCCGATCATCCGGTCAATATATACCATCCCGAGGGCGAGTATCTGAAAGGACTTGTATTATATATTGAATAATTTTCCCCCAATTTATATCCACAGGATAAATTTGTTAAAAATGAAAACCGTCAGTAAAACAATAATGGGTATAGCCATAACAGCCATAACGGCCAATGCCATGCAGGCCAAAGACAATGATTTCGATTATTTGGTGGATAGATTCGCCGATATACAGGTGCTCCGCTATAAAGTGCCGGGTTTCGAGAAACTGTCATTAGACCAGAAGCGCCTCATCTATTACTTAACCGAGGCAGCGATTGCCGGTCGAGATATCCTTTGGGATCAGAACGGCAAATATAATCTGCAGTTCCGCAATCTTCTTGAGGACATCTACACATCTTATAAAGGTGACCGCAATTCATCGGATTTTCTCGCTTTTGAGAAATATCTGAAACAAGTGTGGTTTGGAAACGGCATTCATCACCACTACTCGATGGATAAGTTTACTCCGGAATTTACCCGTGAGTTTTTTGACAGCCTTTTGGCAAAGCTTCCGGCATCAAAGGTGCCGGCAGATATCGATACGCTCAAACGATTGATATTCGATCCGTCATTCATGGCCAAGAAGGTAAATCAGGCGGATGGCGTCGATCTGATAGCTACTTCGGCGTCAAATCTCTATGAAGGAGTGACGCAGGCGGAAGTGGAAGCTTATTATGCGGCCAGAAAAGACACGACCGTCGCAGATCCGATATCCTATGGCTTAAATACGCGTGTGGCTAAAATAGATGGCGAAGTCGTGGAGCAGCCATATAGGATAGGGGGACTATATTCGTCGGCCATAGAGCGTATAGTCAGCAATCTGAACAAAGCCAAGCAGTATGCCGAGAACGAAGAGCAGCGCAAGGTGATAGAAAAACTGATAGAGTATTATACGACCGGCGATTTACGGACATTTGATGAATATTCCATTCTTTGGGTCGGCGATACAGGATCGCAGGTCGATTTCATCAACGGATTTATTGAAAGTTACGATGATCCACTCGGAATGACCGGAAACTGGGAGTCGATAGTCAATTTTAAGAATAACGATGCCTCTCATCGTACCGAAACTATAAGCTCAAATGCCCAATGGTTTGAATCGCACTCTCCTGTCGATCCGCGTTTCCGCAAGGATAAAGTGAAAGGTGTGACTGCAAAAGTGATCACTGCCGCCATCCTCGCGGGTGATTCCTATCCTTCAACCCCAATAGGAATCAATCTTCCTAATGCCAACTGGATTCGTGCCGCCCACGGATCCAAATCGGTGACTATCGAAAATATAACGCAAGCCTATGATGAAGCCTCGCATGGCAATGGATTCAACGAAGAGTTTGTGCCCGATTCCGATATGCGTGAACTTATGGATAAATATCTCTTCATTACGGATAATCTGCATACGGATCTGCACGAATGTCTTGGCCATGCTTCAGGCCGACTATTGCCGGGTGTCGACCCCGACGCCCTAAAGGCACATGGCTCAACCCTGGAGGAAGCCCGCGCCGACCTCTTTGCCCTTTATTATCTTGCCGATCCTAAACTTATCGAACTCGGACTGATCGACAGCCCCGAAGCATATAAGGCACAGTATTATCATTATATATTGAACGGACTTATGACGCAGCTCATGCGCATAGAACCGGGTAAAGACATTGAGGAAGCACACATGCGGAACCGTAAACTGATATCACAGTGGGCGCTTGAGAAGGGTGCGGCAGACAAAGTGATTGAACTTTATGAACTTGATGGCAAGACATACATAAGGATAAATGACTATCCCCGTCTGCGTGAACTTTTCGGCGAACTTCTCGGCGAGATACAACGCATCAAGAGCGAAGGCGACTATGAAGCCGGACGAAGGCTCGTTGAAACATATGCCGTTAAGGTCGACCCGAAGCTTCACAGGCAGGTGCTTGACCGTTATGCTACGCTATCGATCGCTCCCTACAAGGGGTTTGTCAATCCGGTCTATGAACCGGTCATCAATCCGGAAACCGGAGAGATTACGGATGTGAAGGTCAACTATACCGAAGGCTATGTCGATCAGATGTTGCGCTACGGCCGCGACTATTCCACTCTTTCGAAATGAATATGAATGATTGACGGATGGTTGACGAACAATTTGCATCTCAACTTCTCGAAACCGCTGTCACCGAGCTGTCACGCCTGCCTGGCATTGGCCGTAAGACCGCCTTGCGACTTGCGCTTCATCTGTTGCGCCGTCCTGAGGACGAGAGCGTGTCGCTTGGAGAATCGATAATCAGTCTGCGCCGTGATATCCGTTATTGTAGCGTTTGTCATAATATCTCGGAATCCGAGGTGTGTCCGGTCTGTTCTTCGCTGCAGCGCGATCACTCGACAGTGTGCGTTGTCGAGAATGTAAATGATGTGATGAGTATCGAACGCACACGACAGTATGCGGGTGTCTATCACGTGCTCGGGGGTGTTATTTCACCTATGGAGGGTATCGGTCCCGATATGCTTCAGATCGACAGTCTGGTGAAACGTGTTGCCGACGGGACGGTCAAAGAAGTGATTCTCGCGCTCGGAGCAACGATGGAAGGCGACACCACCAATTTCTATATCTTCCGGAAGTTGGCTGCGTTTCCCGATGTGAAGATAACCCAGCTCGCGCGCGGCGTGGCCGTAGGGAATGATCTCGAATATACCGACGAACTCACACTGGGGCGCTCGCTTCTGCATCGCACTCTGTTCACCGATAGCTTTCAGCAATGATCACTGACGGGAAAATCATATTGCGGGCTCCGGAACCATCCGATGTCGACGCGCTCTATCTATGGGAGAACGATCGTTCGCTGTGGCTCCACGGCCGCACGCGGGATCCGCTCTCGCGCCATCAACTTTGGCAATATGTCGACAGCTATTCGGCCGATCCGCTATCGGAAGGGCAGGTTCGTTTCATGATAGCCGAAGCGGAATCCGGTGAAACTATAGGCACTATCGACTTGTCGGATATCGACACGAAAAATCGTAGAGCGGAGGTCGGTATATTCATAATACCTCGGCAGCGACGCTCGGGATTTGCGTCGCGTGCCCTCAGGCTCATTGCTGGTTATTGCCGTTTTGAATTGGGTCTTCATCAGCTTTGGGCAACGGCATCCGCGTCAAACATTGCTTCGAGAAAGTTGTTTGAAACAGCCGGATTCGTTGTCACGGGACGTCTGCGCTCATGGATTCGTGTGACATCGACATCATATTCCGACGCCTATCTGATGCAATTGCTTCTGCCTTGACAGGTATGTTTCGCGGCATTCAGCAACGTTGAATGTCAGTTTCGAATGTTTCCCGGTTGATGGCACGTGCTTTCAATCGGTTACGGTAGGCGTAGATGGTATTTACGCTATAATTGAGAATCTGTGCGATCCGTGCGGTGTCGGAGATGCCGAGGCGCATGAATGCGAGAATGCGAAGATCCGTGTTGAGATGTTCGCCTTGCCCGAGCGTGATCTGAGCGTCGGGACGCAGCAAGGAATTGACACTCTCCACAAAGCCAGGATAGATGTGTATGAATGCGTTGTCGAATATTTCGTAAAATTCTTTCGACTGATTCTCGATGAATTTGCCTGATTTGGTGAGTTGGTATAGGTCATCAACCTTGCCGGTGCTGATCTTACGGTTGGCAATATTGCAAAATTGCTTCAGTTTGTTCATGTATATTGAACAGAGGTTGAGAAACTGGCTGATATACACTTCTTTGGTGGCATTAGCCTGAAGATAGTGCATCTGAAGCTGCCGCATCTGTCGCATTTTTATCCTTAGTACGGCCAGAACGATTATCAGCAGCACGAGGCTTAGCGCCATAAGCGCGATCACAAGATAAAGACGATGGCGCGATGATGACAGCTCTTTCTGGTGAACGGTTTCGATGAGCGGCATTGCCTCGGCAACTTGTATCATACGTGTTTCGGCATTGCATTCCACGGCGTTGCGGAGAGCCGTGTAGAGATAATCGTGTGCGCGGACAATATCATCCTGTTCAAACATTTTCTGACCAAGCTCCTGCAGTGAAGTCACTTCGCGTGTGGCATTGCGGATGTCGGAAATGGCCGAAAGTGCAAGATAACGTGTCACGCCATCGTTGTCGTTGCGCACGTGATTTATGTCGGCAAGGATATGTGTTGCACGGGCATATCTGTTGTCGTCCGGGTCAAGCTCGGCGATAAGATTGTGCAGCATTGCCTCGCTTAATGCATAATCTTTTGTGAGATAACAATACTCGGCCTTATTGAGCTGATAGTCGATCGATTCATGCGGAAGCAATTCAAGCAATCGGCGCTGAGCATCAAGCGAAAGGACGAGATAGTGCTTTCTCGCTTCAGGAAATCTGTGGTAATAGGCACTGATGAACGAATACATCTGGCGCCCGTTGGTGTAGTAGTTGATCCGGTCGTCAACCGACATGGAATCGGCGTTCAATGAGGTGTATTCATTGATTGCTTCATTAATGAATCCTGCAAGAGGGAGCAGGGAAGCACGGTTTATGCGGAAACGCATTGCTGTCGAATCGAGTCCGTTTGTCTTGGCGATATTATATGCGCGGTCATAGACCGCCAGCGCAGAATCGTTATTGAATGAAGTGTATACGGAAGCAAGAGTCCCAAGAGTCTTGGTGTCGTCAGAATGCCGGGCTATCACTTTGCGCAGTGAGTCGATCGTGTGCTGCCGGATGTCGATGTAGTTTTGTCGGTTGTCAATTTCGTCATCAAGCAGTTGCAATATTCTTTTGTTGGCGGCGGAATGTTCGTTGATTCTCGGAGATTCACACGAACAGCCTGCGACAATAAATGCCGTAGCATAAAATATGATCAACAGCCTGCGTATCATAGTCGGTCGGTCAGAAGCGGGCAATTGTTTCTCTAATCGCTTTCAGTCGGCGAAGCAGTTCGTGCAGTTCGTGCAGCGGGAGCATGTTTGCACCGTCGCTTTTGGCTGTAGCCGGGTCAGGATGGGTTTCGATGAAAAGACCGTCGGCACCGACTGCAATGCCGGCTCGGGCAATTGTTTCAATCAAATCCGGTCGGCCGCCTGTTACGCCTTTGGGCTGGTTGGGCTGTTGTAATGAGTGGGTGGCGTCGAGAATTACGGGGCATCCGAAGCGTTGCATTTCTGGAATTCCGCGATAGTCGACAATGAGGTCCTGATAACCGAAGCTTGCTCCCCGTTCGGTCACAGCCACATTGTTATTGCCTGCGTCACGCACTTTCTGTACGGCAAACTGCATGGCTTCAGGCGACAAAAACTGGCCTTTTTTGATGTTGACAGTTTTGCCGGTGCGAGCGGCGGCGATCAGCAGGTCGGTCTGTCGGCACAGAAAGGCCGGGATCTGCAGAACGTCGACGAATTCAGCAGCCATCTTTGCCTCTTCGGCCGAATGTATGTCGGTTACAACCGGACATCCGAATGTTTCGCGCACTTTTCGGAGCACCGTCAGAGCCTCGAGATCGCCAATGCCGGTGAATGAATCGATGCGAGACCGGTTCGCTTTGCGGTATGACCCCTTGAATATGTAGGGTATTCCAAGTGTTTCTGTGGTTTTTACTATGTTTTCGGCAATATCCATTGCCATCTTCTCTCCTTCGATCACGCATGGTCCTGCGAGGAGGAAGAATGAATCGGAGGGTGTCAGGGTCTTGATTATCTGTTCCATTGTGTGATTGTTTTTTGTCAGGGATGAGTATCGTTGGTGTCGGTTTGAATAGCCGACGTCACGGGTTGATTCGTGTCAGTGCTTACCGGGGTATGAGCCTGATCAAGAATATGAAATGTATCGCAGCCTACGATGGCGGCTGTTTCGGTGCGAAGACGGTTGTCGCCGAGCGTCACAGGCTTCCAGCCTTCTTGGATGGCTTCAGATATTTCTTCGGGCGAAAAATCACCTTCCGGACCGATCATGACAGCGGCATCGCCATATGGCCGGTAGCTGCGGGCCAGACTGACGCGCGGCACGGTATCATCACAATAGGCAACGAAGCGTTGCGCACCTTTTAGCTGAGGAATGACGTTGCGTATTGGTGTCATTTCGTCGATTTGAGGCAACACGGCTTTCAGGCTTTGCTTCATGGCGGAAACGGCTATTTTCTGCAATCGCTCGACTTTTATCTCTTTGCGTTCCGAGTGGCGGCACAATAGCGGTATGATGCGGTTCACGCCTATTTCGGTGAGCTTTTCCACCATCCATTCTATCCTGTCGAGATGTTTTGTCGGAGCAACGGCGACAGTGATCTGCTGAGTCCACCCCAGGGGCATATCGCTGCGTTCCAGAATTTCCACGGCGGCATGCTTTGAATGGGCGTCGACAAGTGAGCAGCGAAAACGGTGTCCACGGCCGTCAATAACTTCCACTTCGTCGCCGGCTCGCATTCTTAAAACCCGCACGCAATGTTGCGAGTCACTTTCCGGAAGAGTAAGTGTCCGCTCGATATCAGGCGCATAAAACTGAATCATATCCTGGCTCAGACTTTGGCGTTGATGTATCCGTCGGGTTCGTTGCCGGTATCCTCCGCCGAGGACAATCCGTCGGGAGTCTTGGTCTTGTTGTCCTTAAAAAGCAGGAAGAACAATACGGCCACAGCGAGAGCGTAAGCTGCGAAGATCAGCCATGTTGTTTCCCAGTCGCCTACAAGATAATTGTTTTCCCCCAGGCTTTCCCAGTGACAATAATGGTTGACTATCGCTCCTGCCGACAAAGTGCCGATTGTAGCGCCGAGTCCGTTGGTCATAAGCATAAATAAGCCTTGCGCCGAAGCCTTGATCGACTGGTCGCATTCTTTGTCGACATACAATCCTCCCGACACATTGAAGAAGTCGAAGGCCACACCGTAGACAATGCAGGAGAGGAAGAAGAGTATGACTCCGGGAAATGTCGGGCTGCCGACGCCGAAAAGCCCGAATCGGAGCACCCATGCCGACATAGCCATGAGCATTACAGTCTTTATGCCGAATCGTTTGAGAAAGAACGGGATGAGAAGGATGCAAAGTGCTTCGCTGATCTGCGATATCGAAACGAGCATGGTGGCGTTGTTGGCGGCAAAGCTTTCCGCTATTTCAGCAATGCCACTGCCTTTGAAACTTGTCAGGAATGGACCGGCAAAGCCATTGGTAATCTGCAACGACATGCCCAACAGCATGGAAAATATAAAGAACATTGCCATGCGACGCTGTTTTAAAAGCTTGAACGCATTAAGTCCGAATTGCTCGGAGAGTGACTGCTTTGTTTTCTTTATCAGTTTGCATTGAGGAAGAGTGAAGCAATAGGCGAAAAGCACAAGGCTGAGGATGCCTGACACCAGAAATTGCATGCATGTGTATTGAAACTTGTAATCGTTTGGCTCGAGTGTAAATCCGAGCCGGCCATTTTGCCATGTCATGCAGTTGACGAGCCACATTGTCACGATGAAGCCTATGGTGCCGAGCACGCGTATAGGAGGGAAGTCCTTTACAGTGTCATATCCTTTGTCGCGAAGGATCGTGAAAGCTGTGGTATTGGACAAGGCCAGTGTGGGCATATAGAATGCCACACTGAATGTGTAGATGCCTATAAACAGCGCTTTGTCGGGTTGCGCATCCTGCAGGCCGATTACACACAGCGCAATCATTGCGGCGCCGGCAAGAAAATGGCAAATGCCAAGCAGACGTTGCGGCTGAACGAATTTATCGGCAATAATGCCCATTATAGTCGGCATGAAAATGGATACTATTCCCTGGATGGCATAGAACCACGCGATTTCATCGCCCATTCCGGCTTTGCCGAGATAGTTGCCCATGCAGGTAAGATAAGCTCCCCAGACGGCGAACTCCAGAAAGTTCATCACCGCCAGCTTTGTTTTTATTGAAGACATGATATGTGATGTTATGATTTGTTTTTCTTTCGTTTAAGGATTTCATTGACTCGTGCTGCGTCTTCATAGTTCTCCTGTTTGATGAGGCGGGCGAGAGTGCGTTCAAGTTCTTCGACGGTGTAGTTTTCGAGCTTTGGTCCGTCGGACATATTTGCATCATTTGTGGTGTCATCTTCGACATATTCCGGGGCACCTGCCGCAGCCGCTTCATCGTCGTCGGCATCTTCCGATTGCTGTTCCATAAGGAATCCGGTTTCTTCGATGATCTCGCGTGTGGTGAAGATCGGCGAGCCGGTTCGCATGGCGATTGCAATAGCGTCACTGGTGCGTGAGTCTATTTTTACGGTGCGTTCTCCGTCGGTGAATGTCAGTTCGGAAGAAAAAATACCATCTTCAAATCGATATATGAACACCTCTTTCAACTTCACGCCGAAAGCATGGGCAAAACTGACAAAGAGATCGTGGGTCATCGGGCGTGGCGGGGTGATGCTTTCCATGCGCAAGGCGATCGACTGAGCTTCGGCGGCGCCGATCACTACCGGAATGCGGTGCGGACCGCCAATCTGTGCCAATATAAGGGCGTAGGCTCCGGATTGGATCTGCGAGTAGGAAAGACCGAGCACTTTCAGACGTATACGTTCATTCATATGAGATTACGTTTGATTTTTCATTTTCAATGTCGCGACCCGTGATGATTCCGCTGCCAAAACAGATGCGGTTGTCGCGGTCGTATATCACGGCAAACTGTCCCGGAGCTATGCCTTGCACCTTACGCTCACTCTCGATCAGATATTCTTGATCAGCCAGACGGGTAAGCATGCCGGGTATAAAGTCGGGTGAATGGCGGTTTTTAAATTTTATGGGAATCCGGTTACAATTGTCAGGCCACGGATCGCGTGTGATCCAATGCATTTCGTCGAGATGCAGCGTTCGGCCGTATTGCTTCTCGGTTCCATAGCCGTTTGACACGTAAATCACATTGTCAGATACGTTTTTTTTCACGACATACCAGGGGCCTCCGCTTAATCCGAGGCCTTTACGCTGGCCGATAGTGTGAAACCAGAATCCACGGTGCTCGCCGAGTTTACGTCCGGTAGCGATGTCGACAATCGCACCGGGACGTTCGCCAAGATGCCGGCGTATGAAATCGTTATAGTTTATTTTCCCCAAAAAACAGATCCCTTGACTGTCGTGGCGATAGGCATTAGGCATGGCTGTCGCGATGGCGATCTCCCTAACTTTTGATTTTGGCAAGTCGCCGATAGGGAATATCAGATGTTTCAGCTGGTTGTAGTTTATCCGGGCCAGAAAATCGGTCTGGTCTTTTACCGGATCGGCAGCCGTGCCAAGGTATATGAGTCCATCATGTTCCAATGTCGTGGCATAGTGTCCGGTCGCCGTCCTGTCAAACTCATGTCCCCATCGCTTTTCAAAGAATCCGAACTTTATCATCTTGTTGCACATGATGTCGGGATTGGGTGTCAATCCTTCTCTGACGGTGCGTAAGGCATATTCCATCACGTTGTCCCAATATTCCTGATGCAGCGAAACCACTTCAAACGGCAACGCATATTTCCGGGCGATAAACCGGCACATCTCTATATCTTCTTCGGCGGAACAGTCGCCTTCATCGGTGTCAAGACCGATGCGGATGTAAAACAAATGGAGCTCGTGACCTTCTTCCAGAAGCTTGTGGACGGCTACGGCACTGTCAACGCCTCCCGAAATCAAAACAGCTATTTTCATTCCTCGTTAACGGAATTTTGTAATTCAACAATGATCGGTTCGTTTTATAAATCCAAGTGTCATTTTGTCACACTTCGTCGAGGGCTTCTTTTTCATCTTTGCCTTGCCGTCCGATAATGAATATTGATATAAAATAATCAAGGGATATTTTGCCCGGTCCGGCAAGTAAAATGAACAGATAGATTCCGATGAACATTATGGGCAGATATCCGGGTTGGGTGCTGTCGAGTCCATAAACAGATGTGTGCGGCAGCAGATCGTGCAGAATGTAATATTCTGCGGCAATCATCGACAGAATAGGTGGAATCGTCATGAGCCGTGTCAGGAATCCCACCATTATACATAGTGAACATAGAAGTTCGATGGTGATCATCAGCGAGAGGCAGACAGTCGGTGACCATCCAAGAACAGTGGGGAATTCCGAACTGAGAGTCGTGAAGTTTACAAGATGCCGGATGCCGAACTGCATGAACATGACGCCTACAAAAAGGCGCATGAACAGTCGGGCCATATTGCTGTAGGTATAGCCGGTGAACATTAAAAACATTCGCGACAGATGTTGGATGAATTTAGTCATGACCTGATCGGGATAGATTATAGTTGGGATTCGGTGTGGTAACAAATTGACCGTTGATTGGGTTTTGCCGTTTTCAGTCGGTGTCGGATGTCGTGGCGAGCCTTTGGTTCAGGCGTGCCATTATATCGATAATGTCGTTGACATTGACTGTCTTCAGCAGTATGGCTCCATTGGGATTGATGACGTAGAACATCGGCATCACACGCATATCATATAGCTCGTTGACATCATCCGAAGCCACGGAAATCCATGATGAGGGATAACCAGCGGCTTGTTCGCGCCATTCGGTTGAAGGCTCGGACGGATATACGCTTACGAGCGCCATGCGGCCGCCATCTATCATCTTGCGGGTGAGAATGTCTGTGTCAAGGCGCAGACGAGCCATGCGGCAGTCCTCGCAGTCAGGATCGTTGAAAAACAATATGGTGCCCGTTTTGGTGGTGTCGACAGCGAAAGTGCCATTTTCACCATTGAGGCCGGTGTAGTTGAATTTCGGTGCCAAAGAGCCCGGAGCGCTGGCCGTGAGCACATTCGACAGGTGCTGGTAACGAAGTTTTGATGTTTTGTCGACTTTCTTGTTTTTCACTATAGCGTTGGCGAAAAGCAAAAACAATTCGTCGCTCTGCATTTCTGCCGTATCGCTGTAAAGTTTTCCCTCGGCGAGTTCGCCGATAAACAGTACGTTTTCGGGCTTTTTGCCGATTTTTTCCATAAATCTGTCTACCTCTGCATAGACGGTTTCCGCTGAAGCGTAAGGCATAAATGACAGATAAACATCGAAGGCGTCAGCCATTTTGTCACGTGAGGAGAACGATTTGTTGAGATCGCAGAAATCCCAGTAGTGCTTTACCATATAGTCCGAGCGATCTTGAAGAGTCTGCAGTTCGTCGGGAATCACTGGGAGCTGGAAGAAGGTGTTGTCCTGAGCCTTGGCGCATAGAGCGGCAAGCATAGCGGTGAGGGCAATTAAATATTTCATGCTGGTATCGATTCTATGTCGTGC
The DNA here is from genome assembly GCA_905193485.1 of uncultured Porphyromonadaceae bacterium. GTDB lineage: Bacteria > Bacteroidota > Bacteroidia > Bacteroidales > Muribaculaceae > Paramuribaculum. The sequence continues at coordinate 14,184 of CAJJOX010000026.1, forward strand.
TTGATGATTGGCACATTATTTGCATTTACAAAATTAACAATAATCATTTACAATATGTCTGTTTTACATAAAAAAATGGTTAAAACGGGCGCGCGGCATGCCGCTTCCGGCATTTCGTCGATGAGCGGACCGCAACATTCACGAACCTTGAATTGTTAGAATGATGAGTGTCCGGCAAAAGGCCGGCGCATTACCGTTTTATTTTGATTATTATAACTGTTTATTTTAGATATTATGAATTTCAACAATTTCACAATCAAATCACAGGAAGCCGTGCAGAAGGCGTTTGAGCTGGCAAAAGGCAATGGCAATCAAGCCATAGAACCGGTTCATTTGCTTAAGGGTGTGCTTTCGGAGGGTGAGTCAGTGGTGAAATTTATTTTCGCGAAGGTGGGTGCAAATATGGCTCATCTGTCGACCGCCGTCGACCGCGAAATAGATACTTTGCCAAAAGTTTCGGGTGGTGGCGATCCATATCTCAGCAGATATTCCAACGATGTGCTTCAGCGCTCGCTTGATATCGCAAAAAAGCAAGGTGACGAATATGTCACGCTTGAAGCTCTGCTTCTCGCACTTTTTGAGGTGAACTCGCCAGCCTCGACAATCATGAAAGATGCGGGCATGGGCGCTGCCGAACTGCAGGGCGCCATTGCCGAACTTCGCAAGGGCAAGAAAGCCACTGACCAAAGTGCGGAAGAAACATACAACGCGCTGTCAAAATATGCGATTAATCTAAACGAACGCGCCCGCACCGGCAAACTTGATCCGGTGATTGGCCGTGACGATGAAATTCGCCGTGTGCTTCAGATTCTGAGCCGACGCACTAAGAATAATCCTATGTTGATCGGTGAGCCGGGTACGGGAAAGACGGCTATAGCCGAAGGGCTCGCGCAGCGAATTGTGCGTGGCGATGTTCCTGAAAATCTGCGGTCTAAACAGATCTTCTCGCTTGATATGGGAGCGCTTGTCGCCGGCGCAAAATATAAGGGCGAGTTTGAAGAGCGCCTTAAAGCCATTGTCAACGAAGTGACGCAGAGCGATGGCGACATAATCCTTTTCATAGACGAGATCCACACTCTTGTGGGCGCCGGTAAGGGCGAAGGCGCGATGGATGCCGCCAATATCCTCAAGCCGGCTCTTGCCCGAGGTGAGTTGCGCAGCATCGGTGCCACCACGCTTGACGAATTCCAGAAATACTTCGAAAAAGACAAGGCTCTCGAACGCCGTTTCCAGAAGGTCATGGTCAACGAACCCGATGAAATGAGTGCCATAGCCATATTGCGAGGTTTGAAAGAACGGTATGAAAACCACCATAAGGTGCGCATTCGTGATGAGGCGATCATCGCCGCCGTTCAATTGTCGGAACGATATATAACCGATCGTTTCCTTCCCGACAAAGCCATCGATCTTGTCGACGAGGCCGCGTCCAAGTTGCGCCTCGAAATAGATTCCGTGCCGCAGGCACTTGATGAAATCAGCCGCATGATAGCTCAGAAAGAGATCGAGCGGGAAGCGATAAAGCGCGAGGGCGACAAGGAAAAGGTGAAAGAAATCGAGAAAGATCTTGCCAGAATGCGTGAGGACGAGAAAGAATACATGGCCAAATGGAAGGCTGAAAAAGACCTCATCAACAAGATTCAACAGAATAAAATAGATATCGAACAGCTCAACTTCGATGCCGAGCGAGCCGAGCGTGAAGGTGATTATGCCCGTGTGGCCGAGATCCGATATTCAAAAGTGCAGCAGAAAGAGCGCGAAAATGCTGAGATTCAGGAACAGCTTAAGATGATGCAGGGTGAGAAGGCGCTCATCAAAGAAGAGGTTGATGCCGAAGATATCGCCGATGTCGTTTCGCGTTGGACCGGTATTCCTGTCAACAAGATGGTGCAGAGCGAGAAGGAAAAGCTGCTCCATCTCGAAGCCGAACTTCACAACCGTGTTGTGGGGCAGGAAGAGGCGATACGGGCTATTGCCGATGCCGTACGTCGCAGCCGTGCCGGACTTAATGATCCGCGCCGGCCTATAGGTTCGTTTATCTTCCTCGGAACCACCGGCGTCGGCAAGACGGAGCTGGCTAAGGCATTGGCTGAATATCTTTTCGACGATGAAAATATGATGACGCGAATCGACATGAGCGAGTATCAGGAGAAACATACCGTCAGTCGACTGGTCGGAGCGCCTCCGGGATACGTGGGTTATGAGGAGGGCGGTCAGCTGACCGAAGCCGTCCGCCGCAAGCCGTATTCCGTCGTCCTGCTGGACGGGGGGGGGAAGGCACACC
>CAJJOX010000027.1 GCA_905193485.1 uncultured Porphyromonadaceae bacterium
CTTCCGGCGTGACCTGTCCTATTTTCTTTTTCATAGCAGTTTTATTACTTTTTCAAATGGGTCATTATAATCAATTTCCGGGATATCTTTGTCGGGTATGAATGTGCCGAGCTGACGGATTGAGGCGAGAAGTCGGTGAGAGGCAGTGCGTTCGGTGTGAGTCATTACGCATTGCTCATGCGAGGGTGTATTAACCTCAAGCGTCATGCGCCGGTTGAGCCACACGCAACGTCGGCAATGCCATGCGTCGCAGTTGCGGCAAATCGGGGCGTGATCCAGACGGTAAAGCTGCGGATTGTGGATGTCGATACCATCGGTCACCGATCCCACAGCCTCGTGGCCGGAGTAATAGAATGCCGGACAGACATAAAAACTGCCGTCAGGGGCGAGAGTCAATGTTTCCCATCCGGCATTGCAGTTGTTCATCTCTGATAGCATCATGCGGTCGGTGAGTAGATTGAACTGCACGGCATGATCGTGGGCATATTCTTCTTTCACGGCTCCGCCCAAAAAGTCGAGTGTCTTGGCGTAAGATTCAACGGCGCTGTCGCGAAAAGTTTCAGGATCGCGTACAACTACATTTAGTCTCGAGGCTTTCTTCAAAACCGGCACGAGCTCCCCGGCATTGTCAAGCAACTCATTGAGTGTGATACGCACAACAACCGTCGCGCCGTCCTCGACTTCTGACGGAATTTCGTCATATACTACAACGTCGGCATCCTCAGTCAGAGTGGCGGGGACTATGTTGGCATGATCTATAGTCGCGATAACATTCTTGTATTTCTGCGGCAGTTCATAATCCGGCCAGACAAACTGGATTGTCAGATTCTCCTTCATAGCATAGAGAATGGCATCTTTCAGCGTGTCGAGTGGAATAAGCCGAGGATTCTTATTGGGATTATCGCAATGGCAATACGACACGGATGTGTCGTCCAAAAGTATTACGAGATATTTCAGCATGGCGGTCAGCAGATTACGGGGTTCGACTTCTTGTGGCTTCTCTCAAACTCTTCGCGTGTGCCTTCAAGCTCCAGTTTACGGTAGAGCTTGTTCCAGTAGTAGTTGTTGGCGCGCACACGGGCTTTGTGCATCTTGCAGATGGCTGTGGACCGCTGAAAAATGGTGTCGGTATCGGCTGCATCATAGTTCTCGCCCTGACACCATGCGCATCCGCTTGCCACTTCGCAGTCAACGCATTCCGGCTTAGACTGTGTGGTGCGGTCGAGCGTAAGGAAGGGGCGCAGTCTGTTCTTATCAATGCCGTCACGCACATTGCCGATTATTATAGGCTTCTTCTCGCGCAACGAATAAGCCGCGAACCGAGTGCAGGGATAAAAATTGCCGGCAGCGTCAACCGCAAGCATGCGTCCGGCTCCACACCAGTTATTATTATTTATTTTGGAATCCATAGGCTTTCCTATCGATTCGGCGAAGAACGAACAGGCGTAGTCAACATATAAACCGTTATCGATAATTGCATCGGCAAGTATCATCAGTTGTTTCTCAAAACGAGCATCATCGCCATCAATCCAAACATCTTCAAACACTACATTGATGTTGACCTCATGGATGCCGAGTGAATAAAGGTGTAGGACCGACTCTGCAATATAAGGAATGTCGGCTGTGCTTATAGTCACCTTTGTAGCTCCATCAGGAAATTGTTCAAGCCATAGCGGAATGTTACGGATTACATCGTCATAGCTTCCGCGTTCTGGACCTGAGCCTTTCCAAATGCGGTTCAGATCATGTTTCTTTTTAGTGCCGTCGATAGTTATGCCGATTGAAAGGTGATACCGATTTTTGGCTATAAAATTCTGCACCTTGTCGGAATCATAGTTTATGCCATTGGTTGAAAAACTGAATCTGTAGGAATCAAACCAGTGATGGTTGCGTCGGAACATTTCTGTTTTGATATAGTCACAGATCTGGTCTATGAGATCTATTTCAAGAAAAGGTTCTCCACCAATGAAGTCCCAAATTACCGACTGCTCTAGAAAATCAGATTCGTGATCGAGAACGTAGTCTATGGCCGATTTTGCAACCGGCCACGACATACGTTCTTTTTCATTTTTCCCTACAAGGTAACAGTATTTGCAGGCAAGCTGACAGTCTTTGGTGACAATAAATGTGATGTTCTTCGCCATCCCATGCTGCCATGTGTTCCCTTGTTGTTTTGTAAGTTTAGTAACTATATCCACTGCAACCTCCTGAGCAAGATCCTTTGCATGATCCCTGACAATATCCTTTACAAGCACCCGAACATGATCCGGCACAACTATTCGTGCATCCAAAAGAACATTGACGCCCACAAGAACCTTTGCATCCTCCGGAACATCCCCAGTCACAGCCATATTCTGTTTCTGTGGCATTAATTTTTAACGGTAAAGATGAAACAATAATTGCCCCTAATATGGGGAGCGACTTTTTTGCAGCTTTCTTAAAAAAGTCTCGTCTTGAAGTAAGTTTTTCTTTTTCCATATTATCAACGTGTTAGATTTATCTTTTTGTCGTCCCTTGACAATTTGAACTGCAATAATCGTGGCAATTGACTGTGCATGAGCCAGAACATGTATTGCGGCATTTCCCGGTACAGTCTAATGTGCATGCTGCTACGCAACCCCCATAACAACCCTCCGTACAGCCGGTATTGCATGTATTTCCGCACCCGCCACAATTATTCATGCATGAATTATAACAATTCTCCATACACTGATGCGTACAGGATCCCTTGCAACCGCTTCCGGAACCGGTATCACCAGCAGAAGATCCTGCGCATGAATCTAAACACGAACCGTAGCAAGTTCCTGTACAGGATCCAAAACAATCTGATGGCTGTTGAGGCTCATCCTTATCACAAGAAGTCAGAATCTGACACAATGTAGTTCCGGCAAGAATAGGAAGCAACGTTAAAGCCGTTTTTCTGAAAAAAGATCGTCGGGAATGTAACTCTTCATTCGCCGCATCATCTTTCATAATGATAGGTTGTAATACCCTATAGACTGCCCCGAATTCAGGTGTTCGTATAAAATAAAAGACGTGGGAGTCTGTACTTTAGCTCATCCCTGCTTTAAGGCCTTCGCATTGCCCACCAATCAGGATAAGCAACTCAGTCAGCCCACGTCAAGGATGTATATATAAAGAACACCACGTCGCAGACTGATCCCTTATGGAAAAGGACGCATCATGGACAGAAATGGTGGCGATATAAAACATCACCCGTGGACGCCTACAGTTGCCGTTTCTTCCGATTGGTCAAGAAGTTGCGAAGTTCTAAAGCAGGAAGTAAACGTTCAGTAAACGTCTTTAAAACAATAAGTCCACCCGCCGTTATGCCCCTCCGGGCCGACGAGTTTGGCGCAAATATAATCTATTTTCACAATTCGGCCAAAAAATCCCGACACAATTTTCAGATGAAATGCGCAGCTAAAACCCAAGCGGAATTCCAAGCAAAAATTCTGTTGAATAATTGGCCTTTAAAACGGTTATCGGGAATGGATGCCATTAGAGCTATGATTCAGTCTTTTTATTAAAAGTATTTAATACATTCCAAACATCTGAAATCCCAAAGATATTTGTATCTTTGCCTCAAAGTAAGAATATCAAAGGACGGTGAGATTAAACAAGTTTTTGAGAACTGCTTTTATGTTACAAATGTCACTTATTGACATTCCTCAAAAATAAAGCAATCTCTCCTATGGTTTATAGTTGGAAAGACTATCATACACGTAGTTTACACAAAATTTAATTAAGAAATAATATGCAGGAAGAAGAAAAAATGGTTGATGATTTTATGGAAGAAGAAGAAAGCGTCTTTCGCTATTCAATCACCAGCTATGGAGTTGACTACACGGTCGATACCATAGTAAATCGTTTGGAAAAGGGCGCGATCTTTATCCCGGATTTTCAACGGGAATATGTCTGGTCATTGAAAGACGCATCCCGCTTCATTGAGTCTTTGATACTCGGGCTTCCTGTACCCGGTGTTTTCTTCTCACAAGAGAAGGGAACCAACAAAATGCTTGTAATAGATGGGCAGCAGCGGCTGAAGAGCCTTCAGTATTTCTACTCAAAGAAATTCAACGGTCAGTTATTTAAACTAAAAGGAGTTCAGGAGGATCTTGAAGGGAAGTCAATAGATGAATTGGATGAGAGCGATCGAATAAAGCTTGATGATTGTGTAATTCATGCCACAGTTATCAAGCAGGATGCCCCCACAGATGACAATAGCAGTATTTACATGATATTCGAACGCCTAAACACAGGCGGCTTGAAACTTGTGCCTCAGGAAATCAGAGCCTGTATCTATCACGGTAGTTTTAATGAAACTCTTGTGGAACTTGCGGCTGATGAAAATTGGAAAAAGATATATGCCGCTGAGAATAGTCGTTTAAAATCAGAGGAGCTTGTCCTGCGATTCCTTACTCTCAATGAAAACTACCAAAACTATAAAAGAGGCTTCAAAGGTTTTTTGAACGACTTTATGGAGAAATATCAAAATCCTACAGAGGAAAAGCTTGCCGATTTCAGGAACCTTTTTTTGAGGACTATAAAAGTCGTTTATGACAATGTCGGAGAAAATGCCTTTAGACTTGTGAAAAATCTAAATGCGGCTGTTTATGATTCAGTGATGGTTGGTTTGTCTTATCGTCTTAACAATCCGAAGAGTATTGTCGGCGATAAATTCAAAGAGAAATATTATGCTCTTCTTGAAGATGCAGAATATCGTAAGTTCGTTGAAAGTAACACAGCGAGTGAAGCGTCATTGAAGGGACGGATTATCAAGGCAATCAAGGCTTTTGAGGATATATGAGAACGAGACTTGTTTCAGCCGACTATAAGAGGAAGATCGAAAATGACTTTCGTCTTGCTGCGACACAGGAACCTGAGATACAAGCTTTGATGGCTCGATTCCTTTGCATACGTGTAGGCGGATATATTGAAGTCTATATCAAGGAACGAATCAGGAACTTTGTTGAAGACCGCAAGTCACATAAAGTTATTACCTCATATATTCAGGCTGCTATAAAGAATATAACAAATCTCAACAATAAGAAATTAGTCGATCTTCTGAAATCTTTTTCTTCGGATTGGGCTGACTACTATCAAAATAACGTCACTGAGGAAATGAAATCCTCATTAGGTTCAGTTTACGATCTGCGAAACAACATAGCGCATGGAGGTAATGACAGCCTGTCTCTGATGGATTTGAAAAAACATTTTGTAAATATTGAGTTGCTACTTGAGATTGTTGATAGATCAATTGCCAAATAATTGATAAATGTCAAAGTTTAATAATGATCGACATCCGGAACTTTGTGACTTGTGTACCAAAGAGCAATCAACAGCAGTAAAATCCCGGGAACTTTTACGGTTGCCATAAATAGAAGATCAATCGAGTGATTATTAGCTTGTCATGACTGATAACGCGAATATGGTGATGTAATCTGTTCAACAGGATGCCGGTATGCTATTTTGAGTTACCATAATGAGAAAGACGTATGCATGGATTACTTTACATAATAATTCTGATAGTTGTCACAAGCTGCACATATTCAAGTCATTCCATAAACGACTTGAACGAAGCGGAAGCTTTGATGCTTGATGAACCCGCGAAAGCATTGGATAGGCTTAACGGTTTAGATGTTTCGGAATTTGAGGATTCCGCCGACATAGCCCGTTGGGCTTTGCTCTATTCAGAAGCAATGGTAGCCAACAAGATTTCCGCTCCGCGCGACACCATAGTCAATATAGCCATTGATTATTATGAGAGCCATGGCCTTGATGAAAAAGCTTCAAAAGCGTTGGCACTGAAAGAAAAGTTGAGTGTTACAGGCGAATACAATGAACTTTGTGCGGTTTTATACGCACAGAAAGAAAAGGAATTTGAGCTGTATAAGGAGCGGGTTAGGGGTGAGCAATATCTTCTTTGTGGATTAATTGTGCTGCTCATTGCCGCCGGAATAATCTGTCGGCAGCGACAAAGACTCAAACTTGCGGCCATGCGCAATGAAACATTGATTGCTGAGGCATCGTCTTTACGTGACGGACTCTCGCAAAAACAGATTGTCATGACTGATGTCCTCGCTCGCCGGTTTTCTACTATCGACGAATTGTGCAATACATATTATGAGTCTGCCGGAACTAAAGTCGAGCAGAAGAATATTGCCTCAAAAGTAAAATCTCAGATTGATGCAATCAAGAATGATGAGGTGGTGTTTGCCGGAATAGAGCGTGATGTCAACGAGTGTCGGGGCCGTATCGCGGCTGCAATAAAACCGCAGTTAAAGACGGAAGAATTCCGTCTGTTTGTTTTTCTCGCGTGTGGTCTGTCAAACCGTGCAATCGCACTTCTCCTCGGCGAAAATATCGAGGTTATCTACAAGCGTAAATCGCGCCTTAAGTCCAAGATTTCCGGGCTGGATTTGCCGGAAAAGGCCGCGATTTTGAAAATATTCTGAGAATGTCAGAAAAATTCCGGTGCAATCTTGCATATCGTCTGATTTACATGTGATTACCGGCAGTCATGTCAGATTGATAATTGGGAAATTGAGGCGTTTAGATCGTAACTTTGCGAAAAAAAGCAAAAGTATGACACGCAAATTATTCATGTTATCATTGTCCGCAGCCATCGCTATCGTGGCAGTAGCGCAAGAATCGGCCGACTCGCTTGTTCATCAACTTCAGGAAGTGGTCATAACAGCCAAAATCCCCGTCACAGAACTCCAGGGCACAGCTCTTGTGTCGAAAATCTCAGGTTCTCCGTTGCAAAACCTCGGCACAGGTATCGACGTACTCGGCCAGTTGCCAATGATACAGGTCGAAGGCAACAATGTGAGCATCGTCGGCAAGGGCGTTCCCGAAATCTATATTGACGGTCATCCGTTACGCAACAACGAAGAGTTGGTGCGTCTGCAATCAGATAACATCAGGACCGTGGAACTTGAAATGGCTCCCGGCGCCCGATATGACAGTAACACTTCGGCTGTGCTGAAAATCACCACCAGGCGGAATACTCTCGATGGATTTTCGTTTACCGATCGTAGCGAGGTGAAATTCCGCCGTAAGGTGTCGGTTATGGATATGCTTGATGTGAATTACCGCACAGGCGCATGGGATTTCTTCGCAAGCGGCAAATATAATCACAGCCGATCTGTAGTCAAAGGTTCTACAACCAACAGACTCATTTATGACGGCGTTCCAACAATGATAGGAACTACGCAAATCAGGAATTATCCAGCCGATACATGGTCTGCGGAGCCGGGGTTCAACTATTTCAGGGATGTGCTCTCTTTTGGCGGGATATATCATTACAGCCGAGAGAATAGCGACTTCACCAACCTCGGTTCGGAATGGCTCAACGACGCGACACCCGTTCGGAGGCAGCTCGCCATCGGCACTCACTCATACTATCATCGCGGATCCGTATATTTTGAAAACACTTTCAGTGACGAATATACTCTCCATTTTGATGGCGATTATAAATTCTCTGAAGCAGACAATGACAATTCTACAACATATACCGATGATATCTATCCTCCCGTCAACTCTAAGGACACCCGTAAATCCTCGCTTTGGGCTGGTAAGCTGACTTTCGATTTTCCGCTCCGGAAAGGTGTGGTCAGCATCGGCACACAGGATTCCTATACCCACACAACCCTTGATTACCGCATGTTTAACGCGGAAGTTGCCGAATATGTGCCATCATCACTTTCCGATGCACGACAGCTCTCTCTTGCGGCTTTCGCCTCATGGTCGTGCAATTTTGGCAAGTTAGGACTCACGGCTGGTCTGCGATACGAATACGTAGATTATAATTTTAAGACAGACGGAGTGCGCGATGAGGATGTGAGCCACCGGGATAATATTCTTACTCCAGACATCTCTCTTAGCTATGATTTCAATGAGCGGATGCAAATAAGCCTCAGCTACAAGATGGCGACAATCAAGCCCCCGTATTCACAGATGACAGGTAGCCTTAAATACACCGGCCGGCACGAGATAGAGGGCGGTAACCCGGCATTGCAGGATGAACATCGCCACAATGTGAAACTTTTCGGCTCTTGGCGCGATTTTATGATACAAGCCAGATGGTCGCGCAGTCTCGACAGCTACGGCTTTGTGAAATCCGTTTATCCGGCACCTTCGCTCCAACTGCTGATGCGTCCGGTAAATCTTGACTTTTCTGATTTAAATCTGTATCTCGTCTGGCAAAAGAAGATCAGGATGTGGACTCCGTCAGTTACCGCCGGCGTTTCCAAACAATGGCTTACGTATGAAAGAGAAAAATATGACAAGCCAATCTTCGCCTATTACCTTGACAATACATTCGAGCTGCCGTATGGTATCGTAATGACGGCAAACATAGAAGGGCAATCTTCGGGCAATATGAGTACAAACCGTTTTGGTGCATCATGGTTTGTGATGGATATGAGTCTGCGCAAATCATTCCTGAACAAATCGTTGATTTTGCAAGTATCGGCATCCGACATATTCAATACCCGAAACAACCGTTGGACAATAAACACCTGCGGAGTGTTTGTCGACCGCCGACAGTCATATGACTACCGCGGAGTTTCCGTCAGCTTGACATACCGCCTGCAACCTAAAAAGAGCCGTTATCAGGGCAAGGACGCTTCCGAGGAAGAAATAAACCGGCTTTAAGTTTCGGCATATCGAAGTCTTTTTTACCATGCGCCCGCTTATGCTCCGAAAACCGCTGTATTCTGCCGGACAGGGCAAAAACGCTGAAAATCAAGTTATTTTCAGCGTTTTTGCGGTGGAGGTTCGGACTTCTTGGTGATCCGCCTGGGGTTGTGTACTCAAGCGGTATTTCTTTGGGTATCAACGAGATGACTTTCTGAAAATCGAGATATGCCCTTTTTGCACTCCCGGATATTTCAATGTTCTTCTTCGTTTACAGTTGCAAAGTTACAAATAATTCGCCGATTTTCAGCGATTAACAGCGTTAAATAACCATTAATTGTTTCGTTGCTTTTCTTATAAATCGCCTCACCGATTTCTCTGTTGCTGCAATATTGGGTGCGTATAAATTAGATAAATCTAAAAAATGGACGCTTTGTTCATCTTATATACTCCAATTTTCCAAATTTAATTCCAATATTAGCCAATATCAATACTATTATCGGAATTAAAATTACGAATAACGGCATTTTATTTTGTTAGTTCCATAAAATTAGCTAAATTTGCGGTTGATAAGAGAGCAATTATGATACAAGAACTGAAAATAAAAAACTTCAAATCATTCCGAGATGAGGCGGAGCTTAGTTTTGAGCCATCCGGCGAGGATAGATACAACAGTGTTGTGACTATGCCTGACGGAGTGCAGCTTCTCCGTTTCGCCGTAGTGTTGGGTGCAAATGCCAGTGGCAAATCCAATCTGCTGGACGCGATTGAATTTCTGCGCACATTCTGGAACAACATTCCTGCGACCAATAATGACGGAACTGATGTGCAACCTTTCCTGATGAGAAAAGATGCACTGTCATTCGACACGGAATTTGAAGTGAAATTTTATGTTGACGGTATCCGCTACTGGTATCAGCTCATAGTGAATCCGGAGAAAGTCTGCCGCGAGGTTCTTTTTATCTATCTTTCCAATCGCCCGACAAAAGTTTTCTGTCGTGAAGATGTTGATGGCGTTTCAAGGCTGAACTTCAATCCGGCAGTAGCCAAACTTTCACAAGCCGAGATAGAAGTGATGTCGATGAACTGCCTGCGTAATATGTCTGTGCTTGCGGTTCTTAAAAAAGTTAATATTGCGGTTCCTTATCTTGATAATATGCGCCGTTGGATTGACGCGCGGATGTTGCCCTTGCAGAGCGGCACTCTGTCTTCGTTATCGTCGGAAGCAAAAAAACATATTGCCGACAGTGAGGATTTTCGGGAATATCTGATGCAGTTCGCAAAAGAGGCTGATTTCAATATTTCGGATATCAAGATACAGAAAATGGCGGCACTATTCGGACATACCGTGCAGAATGAAACTGGAGCGGAAGACTATGTTATGCCGGACGCCTGCCAGAGTACCGGCACAAAACGTATGGTTGAACTGGAGTCGCTCATATATACACAACTGAAACGACAGGCTTTTCTATGTGTCGATGAAATTGAGGCTTCGATGCACCCGAACCTTATGGAGTATATACTCGCCAAATTCATAAACACGCCGGACAATCAATCGCAGTTGCTTGTATCAACCCACTATGACCCGATACTGAAAGATATTGATGATATTTTCGGGAAAGATTCAGTATGGTTCACGGAGAAAGGCAAGGACGGCAATACGGCATTGTTCTCTCTCGCCGATTTCAAAGGGCTGAACAAACGTTCCTCTATCCATCGTGCCTATATGAACGGGCAGTTCGGAGCATTACCTAATGTGTTATAAAACTTTGTCATGGCACGAAGAATAAAGGAGAGAGAACTCAAGAATCCGACAATCACCGTTATCGGAGAAGGAGCTACCGAGCGTTACTATTTCACTCATTTGAAACGGTTGCGTGGATATAATTACATCTGCAAGCCTCGAAATTTCACAGAGCAGACTTTCGATGAAATGCAGAAACAGATAGACCGTGTGCTTGCGGATAATGGTATTGCCGTATGTGTATTTGATGCGGATGTGACGCGAACACGCCCTGCGGAGAAAACAAAATTCGAGGATATGAAACGTAGATATGCAAATAATCCAGCGGTAATTTTATGCGACAGTATGCCGTCTATTGAGTTCTGGTTTCTTTTGCATTACTTGAACACTAACCGATATTTCGCTACTTCGGACGATGTAATTACAGCGTTACACCGTTATATGCCAGATTTTAGCAAACATCAGTCTTTTCTATCCAAAGAAAATTGGGTTTCAGATTTGCTGTCCGACAATCGCCTTGATGCTGCACTTGCCAACGCTAATGTCATCGGTACAGAAGGTGAATCTTACAGCAATTTGCCTAAATTATTTGAGATGATTGAGAGATAGCATATATGTTTGTTCGCAACGAGATGAAAGACAATGCAGAAATAGAAAAATATATACATGATTTTATCCTAAATCGCCCTCATGTTTTTGTTTTAGGTGCAGGCGCAACTATTGCTGCAATCCCGCATGGTGATAAGAATGGATTGAAATGTTCTGTGATGAACAATTTTCTTGAAGAATTTAATTTATCACCCTTATTGACAAATATAGAGCTCAAAACGACAAGTTCTAATTTGGAGGATATTTACTCGGAATTGGACTCTATCCCAGAATACTCGTCTATGAAAGATGAATTAGAAAATCAAATAATCCAAAAGTTCTCTCAGTATGTATTACCAACTCAACCTACAATATACGATTATTTGATTTTATCCTTAAGATCAAAAGATTATATCTTCACATTTAATTGGGATGACCTTCTGATACAAGCATATAATCGAGTTTGTAAGATTACTAAAGATTTACCGCAGTTGGTATTCTTACATGGAAATATTGGTGTCGGAATATGTAATGACTGTAAAGCAATCCAATCATATAGGAATCCCCATTGTTATAAATGTTTTAGTACATAGATACATCGTCCCAAACTTTTATTTCCCGTCAAAAAGAAAAACTATAATTCAGATCCGTATATCAGTAATTCATGGAATGAATTTTTAGAGATAATAAAAAGTGCGAGTATTTTGACTATATTTGGTTATAGCGCGCCTAAAACGGATGTTGAGGCTATTGCCGCAATGCGAATAGCTTTTTCTTCAACATTTCGGAAGTATGATCAAATTGAAATAATTGATGTCAAACCAGAATCCGAATTACTGGACACATGGCATGACTTTATTGAACCTACAAATTTTCATGTAAATACATACACAAACTTATTTGACAGTATAATTGGCGAGTTTCCAAGAAGAAGTATTGAGGGATATTATAAAAGATATTTTAATTGCTGGTGGGGAGAATCAACTTTGAAATTACAGGCATGTTCAGATTTCACAGAGCTACAAGCTCTGATATCGACGCTAATCAAAAATGAAATGCAAGGTAATTTTGAGGTTATCTGATAATAATAGTTCAACATACAAAATCCTGCGATTATAACCGCTATTTTTACAAAAAAAACTGAGTTTAGAACACATTTCACTGCGGAAACGGATAGAGGCGTGGCGGCTCACGGTGCTGTCGTCGGCTATGCCGTCATAGGTTGACGGTGAAGCAGGCTTCACTGACAACCTCCGACCGCACGCCGACTATGGGAACGGTCTAAACCCCGACTGCCTAAAACGCCTTGTGCCGATGCTACTGCGTAGCCGGCACAAGACTGAATATCGGCAGCCCGGCTTCTTGACGCCCGTTCCCTATATGGTATTTGAGCCGCCGCGCCACTCTCCGTTTTTCATAGCTCCCCGCCGGCAGAGTATGTGACGGCACCGATCCCTGCGGGTGCGTCACCGCCGCACACACTGCCTTTTCCGGGGCAAAACAGGGCTTATCAGGTCATCTCATATTGAAAAACAGGCTTCTTCGGGATTATTTCTTGAAGCGGATTGTCATGCACAATCGTATTGCTCAACTCTATTGTAATTATTCCAATTTCCGTATGTCTGTCGCTCAGTGTCACTCTGCGGGGCGTTGCCAGCTCTATGTTTTCATGCTGGGTATAATTCGGAGTTCAAAGTTTATTCGCTCGGAGTTGATGGACACGCAGGGACGGGGTATTCTTTCGCATTTGTCGGAAAAAATCTCCAGACTTCGCTTCCCTGCGGTCGCTCAGCTCGTATTTTTTCCGGCAAGTGCGGAACACCCCTCTTTTCCCTGCGTGCAGGTGTGTCAACGAGCGAATAAACTTCAAACTGCGATTATACGCATTAAAAAAAATATCGCCTTATGACACTGAACGACAGACATATTAAAATGACGAGCTTCACACCTTCACCAGCTCATACCGCATTAAAAAAGGCGGTTAAGGTGGCAGGGATAGCACTGGGGCTGATTGTCGGAGTGCTTCTCTGGGCGGTGCTGAAACCGATTTGCCGAGGTGCGGGGTGGATAATCTCAATCCTCACGGCATTAGGGATAATCTATTGGATAACGACACGCTAAAACATTTACGACTATGGCAACGAAAAGACATTCAAAGACTTGGGAACAGCAAGCCAAATATTACGAGGTTGACAACATCGCCGAGTATATGGTTGAAACCTATCTCAACGGCAACATCACAATATTCCGCGAGCTGTACCGAGAACTCAAACCTGCGGGGCGCAGACTTTTCATAAGCTGGCTTTTCCACATGGAACTCAACCGCACGGAGATTGAAAAAATGATACTCGCAACACTCTAAACTCATACGACTATGGCAACGACAAGAGAAAACAAAGGCACACGAGCCTTCAACGACACTATCAAGGCTTATCTTGAAGAAAGAGCCGAGAATGACGCACTATTTGCCGTCAAGTTTGCAAACCCCTCAAAGTCAGTGGAGGAATGTGTAACATTCATTCTCAACGAGGTGAAGAAAAGCGGTTGTTGCGGTTTTACCGACACAGAGGTGTACGGCATGGCAACCCACTACTATGACGAGGAAGAAATTGAGGTTGGCAAGCCTATCAACTGCAAAGTGGTGGTAAACCATACGGTAGAACTCACCGAGGAAGAAAAGGAACAGGCACGGCAAGACGCCATCAACAAACTCCGTGACGAGGAAATGGCGAAAATGCGCAGACCGACCCAGCCTAAGAAAACCGCCGAAAAGAAAGCAACCGAAGTTCAACCCAGTCTATTTGACTTCTAAAATGTTAAGACTATGAAACCGAGAAACAAGTTTGAGAAAGAAATCTTGAAGGCAAGCGAGAGCCTGCGACCTATCAGCGAGAAACAAATCAAGTGGGGATACCACCACGCTGTCAGCCACTTCGGGCGCAGGAACTCCGACGGCACGATACTTTGTGCCGAGTGCGGACACCGCTACCACACAAGCGGAAAGGGCGAGCATAGCATCTGCCCCAAATGCCACACAAGGCTCAACATCGCCAACAACCCACGTCAGCGCAAATTCAAGGAGCAGGACTATTTCGCAGTAGTGGACACCTGCAAAGGCTACCAAGTGGTACGCTACATAATGGTGTACCATACGGCTACAATCGGCAAAGAACCGGAATACAGCCATTGCGAGGTCATGCAGAGGTGGATTGCCCCCGACGGTAGAAAGGTGACATTCGCCCGTATGCGTCAGACGCTCGGCACGATGTACTACGACCTTTGGATACCATCATCGGAACTTACACTGCGCAGGGAGAACCAAATCTACGGATATATAGAAACCCCGTTCACATATCCACGGATGAACCTTTTGCCGATGTTCAGGAAACTCGGACTTAAAAACGGCACATTCGGCATAGACCCTCAAAGGCTCATGGCTTATGTCAAGGACAACAACAGAGCCGAAACCCTGCTCAAAGTCGGTCAGACCAAGCTGCTGAAACTCTTTATGGATGACACGGCAAAGGATATTGAGAACTATTGGGCATCAATCCGCATCTGCATACGCAACCATTACAAAGTCACTAAGGCATCGGAATGGTGCGACTATATAGACACTCTAAAATATCTCGGCAAAGACATACACAACGCCAAATATGTATGCCCCACCGACATAATCAAGGCACACAACAAGGCTATGCGGAAGGCTCTCAATATTGCCGAGATGGAAGAAATCAACGGCAACACACCCGAATTTCTCGCAAAGGAGATGCACTACAAGATGGCGAAAGGTATGTTCTTCGGACTTATATTCACCGATGGCGAAATCACCGTGAGAGTGATAGAGAGTGTCAAGGATATGGTGTTGGAGGGCAAGACAATGCACCACTGCGTAGGCAGATATTACGACAAGGCGAAATCACTGATACTTTCCGCCACAATCAACAGCGCAAGGATGGAAACAGTTGAGGTAAATCTTGACACTCTGAAAGTTGTGCAGTCAAGAGGTGTCAACAATCAGAACACCCCTCAACACGACCGAATTGTGGATTTGGTGAACTCCAACGCCCGACTAATCAAAGAGAGAATGACCGCCTAAATGTTTAATCCGACCTGCGTCAGCAATGGCGCAGGTCACAAAATCAACCGATTATGAACGTGACATTTGAACATACGACAGTAGTCTATGACGATAAGATAGCCGAAGTGCTGATAGGTTTGGTGAACCATATCCTATTTGCCGACAGCGAAGAAAGCCTAAGACGGATATTAGCAGACTATGCCGAGAAATCCGACCTTGACAAATACTTTGTATATGGCTACGGCAGTCACCATTTCTGGACAAAGCAACGCAAAACCACCGACCCCGAAAAGGTATTCAACTACCGCATACTGATTGTAAAATTCTAAAATTCACTGATATGACAACCAAAATGACCGCCAACGGAGTCAGCACTACCACCACTCCCGGCACCGAGCAATACGAAATATTCTATAATGCCCGCAGACCCCGAAGAAAGCATTATACGTACGACTACCGCCACATTGACGGGGATTTATTCTCCTGCGTGGCTCCCACCCTCAAAGAATGCAGACAACGCCGTGATGAATGGCTTAACAAGAAAATCAACAACTCAAAATAAAATCTTATGGACAATCAAATGGCAAAAACCATACTCCAACAAATCGGAGGGCGCAGGTTTGTGGCAATGACAGGTAGCCACGACTTCATCAACCTCGGCAACGGACTCCGCATGAGCCTCAGCCGTAACAAGACATCGGCTAACCGCCTTGAAATCATCTATGACGAGGGCGCAGACCTCTACGACCTGCGTTTCTACCGTCAGAGTATGAACCACAAGACGTTTGAGGTTACAACAAAGGACATCAAGAAGATAGATGGAGTCTATTGCGATATGTTGGAGGACATCTTCACTGATGTGACGGGGTTATACACCCGATTTTAACCGAACATTTGCCAAGTCGTAATATAGAGAAGGTGGGCGACCTCGTGATGAAGTTGCCCACCTTAATTTTGCCAAAAATTTCGGCCGCCAAAAGGCGGCGATTTCTCATTTTTTTGCTAATCGTATAATATGTTGCATCAAGAGCGACGTTAAACCAACTATCGAACTCGTTTAAACTTTTGTGATTTGTGAATTTTATTAAGAAATACCACA
>CAJJOX010000028.1 GCA_905193485.1 uncultured Porphyromonadaceae bacterium
ATATCGGATGGCTTGCTGAAGCATCGGGATGGCCTTCCCGTAGTCATGCTGTTTCACATAAAGGTCGGCATAAGAGAAATAATACAATCCCTCGAGGGTGGAATTGTCTTTGATGTCTTTCTCTTTGATGCTCCGGAGAATGCTTTCGGCTTCGAAGAGCCAGTCGCACGCGCAGTAGCAACGCGCCTGCCATAGTTTTGCCTCGGTCACGGTGGCCGGAAGCCACGTGAAATGGCGTGTGATGTAATAGAATGTCGCTGCGGCTCCGAGAAAGTCGCCGTTCATATACTGGCTCCGCGCCATCATCATCCATGCATTGTGGAGAAAAGGATTGTATTCGTCGCGTTTGAGCCATTTCTTATATTCGGGGTCGGAACTTTTGCCCGGCTTGCGCGCCGGCCGCTTCTTGATCGATCGTATCTGTATGGCTTTCTGGGCTTTTTCGATCGAGCGCTTGAAGTCGCCCGAGGGTTGCGGAGCTTTCTCGTCGGCATATGCTTCGGCCGGATGCAGGAAAAGCGTGCGGCTATAGTCGTCGGCATACTCTCGCTCCATTTTCTGAAGCGTTTCGTTGTAATGCTCGTTGCCGTTGAAATAGATGTTGTAGCGTGTGATGAAGGCTGTATATTGCCGGCTGGCGGCGGTGTTTTTTTTAAGGCTGCAACCTGCCAGTGTGACCGATGCGGCAATAAAACCTATCAGCGCCACGGCACCTTTGCGTCTTGGCGCCAAAGCTTTGACGATACGGGCTGCGACATAGACCGTCACCATGACCATCACGATCAGAGCCGAGCATGGCACATCAATCACGGCCGTTAGCAGAAGTCCTGTCAGACAGCATATGGCCGATACGGCTATCGAACACCACATCATCGATGAGAAGCGGCGGCAGAACACTTCAGAGATGATCTGCGGCATGGCGAGCATCGACATCAGCAGCATCACGCCCACCAACCGGATGGTGAGCACGATGCACACGGCCGTAAGCACGGTCATCGCGGTGGTGACCGACCGCACCGGCATATGCATCACAGCCGCGAAATCCCGGTCGAAAGCGCATGCCACAATCTCTTTGAATTTCCATGCCACAAAAGCGGCGAGCACTATGGTGAAGAGAGCGAACGCGAGGAGATCGGCCGTCGTGATGGTGAGTACGTTGCCAAACAGAAACGAATTGAGCTCGGGCACGTATCCGGGGGTCAGAAACACGAAAAACACGCCGATGGCCATGCCCAGCGCCCACACCACGGCTATGGCCGAATCTTCGCGCATCCGTGCGCGCGAAGCCATCCAGTCAACTCCGAGCGAGGCAAACACAGCGAATGCGGCAGCTGTGATCACCGGATTTATGCCCAGGTAGTAGCCGAGTCCGAGTCCGCCGAAGCATGCGTGGGTGATTCCTCCGCTTATGGCCACAAGCCGGCGCGTGACTATATACGTCCCGATTACGGCCGCGGCGATGCTTATGATGAGCACGCCGGCGATGGCTTTCTGGAAAAACGGATATTGTAGAATCTCGAGCATTGAAGATATGGATTGTCAGACTGAGGGGAGGGGAGTCACAGGACGTGTGATGCGGCCGCGGCGCGTGCCTCGGACACAATCATCAACAATTCGTCGCGCACTTCGGTTGGCAGTTCTATGCCGCGGAGCTGTATGCTGCGCCCCCATCCGGCGATGTCGTGGGGCAGCAGGGTGAGGAGCACGTTGCGGAACTCTTCCGTTTCGTCGGCGGTGTAGCTGTCGGGAGTGCGTCCGCGGAACCGGTCGAGCTCTTCGTCGTCGTAGTATTCGATTTTGTCGCTTACCGACGAAAGGAGCGAGTCTTTCTCGCATGTGATGTGCATGCCGCAGCATTGATCGTCATCGCCGGCGGTGTCGGGTGTAATCGTTTTTTGCTCTTCCGGATCTGAATGCGCCATGTCGCGTCGGTGAAGCATATATAGCACCGAGCCTGTAGCCACAAGGGCGATCAAAATGTAGAGGGCAACTATCATGCTTCGTCGGATATCGGTTGGCCGGAGTCGGTTGTCGCGTCGGCATCGGTGAGCACGAAGCCGGCTTGCTGCAGATGCTCCCAGAATGCGGGATATGATTTGGATGCCACCTCGGCGTCACGCACCACTATGCCGGGTATGTAGATGCTTACGGGGGCAAGAGCCATGGCCATGCGGTGATCGCCGTAGGTGTCAAACACCGGCAACTCGACAATCGGGCGCCGCCGTCCGTCCCATGCGAGGGTGTGGTCGCCGATCGTTTCCGTGACGACGCCGATCTTGAGCAGTTCGGCTGATATGGCCGCTATGCGGTCGCACTCTTTGATGCGAAGCGATTGCAGTCCGGTGAGGCGGAACGGCAAGCCGATCATGGCACATGTGACGGCAATTGCCGGAGTGAGGTCGGGAGTGGCGGAAAGATCGGCGTTGAGGCGCGGCGCAACATCGGGTGAGCCTGTCAGGTCAAGGTCGTCGGCCGACTCTTCGCCGGGCTGCGTCACGGCACCGAGAGCGCCGAATAAGTCTATGGCACGTCGGTCGGGCTGCCGTGATGAGGCGTCCAAGCCTTTGAGAGTCAGAAATCCGCCGGTGATGGCTTCGATCTCATACCAATAAGAAGCGGCACTCCAGTCGCCTTCGGCGGGAAGCGTGGCTGCCGGATCGTAGCTTCCGTGTCCGACGGTCAGCAGGTCGTTATATCGTTCGGCGTCAGCACCCGCACGCCGCATCATGTCGACGGTGAGGTCGATATATGGCAGCGACGCCGGATCTCCGTCAAGATGCAGACGGAGGCCGTCGGTCATGAGCGGAGCTATCATCAGCAGTGCCGAAATAAACTGTGAGCTTATCGAAGCGTCGATGCTCATGTCACCTCCGGTAAGCTGTCGTCCGGTGATGCGCAACGGCGGGAAGCCTTCTTCACCGGCATATTTTATGTCGGCACCGCATTGGCGCAGGGCGTCGACGAGTGGTGCTATGGGACGGTGACGCATTCGTTCGCTTCCGTCGAGAAGCGTCGTGCGTCCCTCGCGTGTGGCATAAAAGGCTGTGAGAAATCGCATTGCCGTGCCGGCGTCGCCGATGTCGATTTTCTCGTCGGCCGAGGCGAGGGCGCGTCGCATGGCGATGGTGTCGCCGCAGTCGGCCAAAGGAGCGGCCGGCGCCGCATTGACGGTGAGCGCGTTGATGATCAGCGCTCTGTTGCTCACGCTTTTCGACAACGGCATGGTCACCGTTGCCTCCATAATATCTTCGGGTGGATAGATCCTGTAATTCATAAAGCAAAAATAGCCATTTTTGTTATAACGGCAAAATGCCGTCAAGGCGTATGCCTGCAGGCTCAAAAATAACGCTACAATCCTTTGAGCGCGAGCACCGACTGAAGGATATCGACGGCCTCTTCGACCGTTTCGACGTGGCCGATGGCAAAGCTGCGCTTCCCGGCCTTCTCGCGGATGCGGCAACGGCGTGGATTTTCCTGAAGGTATTGCAGGAGCTTGCCGAACATCGGGCTCTGGTAATAGGCACGGTTGGTTTCGTCGACAAAGTAGACATACATCACCTCTTGTTTCAGTGCCACTTTCTCGATGCCCAGACGGCGTGCCAACCGACGCAGACGTGGAATGCGCAGCAGTTCGGCGGTTTCGTGGGGAAGTTTGCCAAAGCGGTCTTCCAGATTGGCTTTGAATGCCTGAAGATCCGTTTCACGTTCGATGGAGTCGAGTTGCTGGTAGAGCGAGATGCGCTCGCTTTCCTGCGGCACGTAGTCGGCAGGGAGTAACAGCTCCATGTCGCTTTCGATCATGCAGTCGGCCACGTATTCGGTTTCGCCCTGCGGCCCGTCGGTGGCGGCGGTTTCAAGGTCGCCGAATTCTTCGGTGCGCAATTCGGTGACAGCCTCTTTGAGTATTTTCTGATAGGTTTCATAGCCGAGATCGGCGATGAATCCGCTCTGTTCAGCGCCGAGCAGGTTGCCTGCGCCGCGGATGTCGAGATCCTGCATCGCTATGTGTATGCCTGAACCGAGATCGCTGAAATTCTCTATGGCCTGAAGGCGCCGGCGCGATGTCGGACTTAATGTGACATGCGGAGGCACGGTCAGATAGCAGAAAGCCTTGCGGGCCGATCGTCCCACGCGTCCGCGAAGCTGGTGGAGTTCGCTGAGTCCGAAATTCTGGGCGTTGTTGATGATGATGGTGTTGACGTTTGGCATGTCGATGCCGCTTTCCACAATGGTTGTGGCCAGCAGGATGTCATAGTCGTGGTTGGCAAAGTCGAGAATCGCCTTTTCCAGGCGGTCGGGAGGCATCTGTCCGTGTGCCACAACGATACGGGCGTCGGGCACGAGCCGACGCACCATCGCTTCAAGTTCGTTGAGTCCTTCGATGCGGTTGTTGATCATGAACACCTGTCCGCCGCGCGAAAGCTCGAAGTTGATGGCCTCGCTGACAATGTCGTCGGTGAGCGCGGTGACGTTGGTGAGTATGGGATAGCGGTTGGCCGGTGGAGTGGTGATGGCGCTGAGATCGCGGGCGCCCATGAGTGAGAACTGTAGGGTTCGTGGGATCGGAGTGGCGCTCATGGTCAGCGTGTCGACATTGGTTTTCAGCTGCTTGAGTTTTTCCTTGACGGCAACGCCAAATTTCTGTTCTTCGTCGACGATGAGCAGTCCGAGATCCTTGAATTTTACATTTTTGCCGATAAGCTTGTGTGTGCCGATAAGGATGTCGATTTTTCCTTCGGCAAGGTCGGAAAGAATCTCTTTCACCTGTTTTGGACTGCGGGCGCGCGAGAGATAGTCGACACGTACGGGGAATTCTTTAAGCCGGCGGGAGAATGTGTTGTAGTGCTGATAGGCGAGCACGGTAGTTGGCACGAGCACGGCGGTCTGCTTGTTGTCGGCGGCAGCTTTGAATGCGGCGCGTATCGCGATTTCCGTTTTTCCGAATCCCACGTCGCCGCACACCAGCCGATCCATCGGCCGGTTGCTTTCCATGTCGGCTTTCACGGCTTGCGTGGCTGTCACCTGGTCAGGTGTGTCCTCATAGATGAACGATGCCTCAAGCTCGTGTTGCATATAAGAGTCGGGCGAGAAGCTGAACCCCTTCCGGTTGCGCCGTTCGGCATACAGCTTGATGAGGTCGCGGGCTATGTCCTTGAGCTTCGATTTGGTGCGCTCCTTCATCTTGTTCCATGCGCCGGTGCCGAGTTTGTTGATTTTTGGCGCTACGCCCTCTTTGCCGCGGTATTTTGCCAGTTTGTGGAGCGAATGGATCGATACGAAGATGGTGTCGTTGTTGGCGTAGGTGAGCTTTATCATTTCCTGGGTGCGGCCCGCGACGTTTGTGCGGTAGAGTCCGGCGAAACGACCCACTCCGTGGTCGACGTGCACGATGTAGTCGCCCGGCTCTATGGCCGCCAGCTCTTTGAGCGACAATGCCAGTTTGCCTGAGCGTGCGCGTTCGCTCTTGAGGTTGTATTTGTGGAAGCGGTCGAATATCTGGTGATCGGTGAACACGCAGCGTTTGCGGGCGTGATCGACATATCCCTCATGAAGAGTGGCTCCGACAGGCGTGAAGCTGATGTTGTCGCCTCGGTCGGCGAAGATTGCGCGGAGACGGTCGATCTGGCCGGGACTGTCGCTGAGGATGCATATTTCGTAGCCGTCGTCAAGAAAATGGGTGAATGAGTCGGCTATTATGTCGAAGTTTTTGTGGTACAGCGCCTGTGGCGAGCACCGGAAGTCGACCGCAGCCTCGCCGGAGGCTGCGTTTGCCTTGGCGGCTGTAAAGCGCAGCTGGCGGTGTTTGCCGAAAGCGTCGGCAAACGCCTCGGCATCGACAACGTTTTTCATGGCCGTGTTGTCGCCTTCGTCGGCAATCAACGCGCTGTCGGAAAATGTTTCGGCCGCAACGGCGGATATGCGCTGAAGTGTATAGTCGGCGTCGCGTACGGCGATCAGTGTGTCGGCAGGGGCGAATTCAAGCAGTGACATGCCCGTCGAATGGGACGGTACGTCGGATGTGATATCTACCGATTTGATGCGTTCGATCGAGAGTTGTGTCTCGATGTTGAACGTGCGGATGGAGTCGATATCGTCGCCGAAAAAGTCGATGCGGTAGGGCTGTTCATGGCTGTAGCCGAAAATGTCGAGTATCGAGCCCCTCAGTGCGAATTGCCCTGGCTCATAGACATAGTCTGTTTCTGTAAAGGCGTTATCGCGCAGCCATTTCACTGTGTCGGTGAGGTCGGCCTGACTGTCGAGGCTCAGATGAAGCGTGTGTTCGCTGATTGAGGCGGCCGAAGCCACCCGCTCGGCCATGGCCTCGGGATAGGTGATGACGAACCGTAGCCGTGAGTCGTTGGTCCAGCGGCTCAGGGTTTCGGTCCGAAGGATCTGTGAGGGCGGGTCGATCTGCCCGTACTTGATATCGCGTTTATAGGCCGAGGGAAGAATGGCCACGGATTCGTCGCCGGCCAGACGGCACATGTCGTGGTAGAGGTAACCGGCATCGTCGGCCGAATCACCCACCACAATCACGGGACATTTCCGGGCCGGCAGTGAGGCGAGCATTACGGCGGCCGATGAGCCTGCAAGTGAGCCGGCTACCACTGTGTCTTTGTCGGATAGCGCCTTGAGTAGTGCCCTGACTCGCGGATCGGCAGCGAATTCTGAGGCTATATCGCTGAGTTTCATTTATCTGCGGTTGTTTGCGGACGGAGCAGTTTATGGTATTCGGCGCTATTGTCGAGCACTTCGACGGCACGGTCGAACATTTTGTCGTGGCGCAATGACGCCGTGGCCATTCCGCGGTCGTAATAATAACGTTCGGCAATCTCCTGTTCGAGGTACCCGGCGATGGCTTCACGGTTTATGTCGAGGTCTTTGTCGAGGGAGTGCTTCATGAGTCCGTCGAGCACCGTGATCTGCTCATCGACTTCGGGCGACATGTAGCCTTCCGATTCGGCCAGCTTGCGCAGGGCTTCGAGTGCCGTTTCGCACACTTTGTCGTAGTTGAAGCGGGTCGGGTCGATGAAGCGTTTGAAGTCGGCGTAGAGGCTGTCGGTGACAACAATGTCATCGAGTGCCGGCGGGGCGGGATGGTTTGCGAAATATTTGTTGGCGAAGTCAAAGGCCCAGTTGTCGGCGACCACATTATAAGTGATGCGGTTTATCTCGGGGTATGACATCTCTATGTCGGGTGTGATTCCGCCACCGTCGCGCACTTGACGGCCGGCGGCGGTGGTGAACTCGTGTGTAAGGCTGTCGGCGATGCGTTTCACGCCGCCGTTTTCATCGCGGTCGGCATAGTTGATGGCCTGGATGAGGCGTCCGCTTGGGATATAGTATTTCGCAGTCGTGATTTTCATCAGGCCGTCGAACGGTAGGCTGAACGTGCTTTGCACAAGTCCTTTGCCGAATGTGCGGGTGCCGATCACCACGGCGCGGTCGAGATCCTGGAGTGCGCCGGCCGTGATTTCTGCTGCCGAAGCGGTTCCGCCGTCGGTGAGCACCACGAGCGGCAGGTCGGGAGCGATGGGGCGCGAGGAGGTCTTGTAGATTTTCTCATCGGTGATGCTTTTGCCGCGGGTGCGGAGCACTTCGGTGCCTTTGGGCAGGAAATAGCTGAGGATGCGGACGGCGCTTTCGAGAAAACCGCCGCCATTGCCGCGAAGGTCGAGTATGAGTCCTTTTATATGATGGTTGTTCGTCAGGTCGAGAAGCGCATCTTTCACCTCGTCGGCAGATTTCTCGGAATATTGCGAAAGCTGGATGTAGCCGAGATCGTCGGAAACCACGCCGTAATAAGGCACGGCTGGAATCTGTATTTTGTCGCGGGTCACGGTGATGGTGAGGATCGAATCGGTCACCCAGGGACGGTCGATGCCCACCGATACCGTTGATCCGATAGCTCCCTTGAGTTTCTCGCTCACCTGTCCGGTGTCCTTGCCTTTCATGTCTAAGCCGTCGATACTGATGATCTTATCACCCTGCCGCAGGCCGGCGCGGTCGGCCGGGCTGCCCTGATGCGGCCCCGTGATGACTACATAGTCGCCTTGCTTCTGGATGTAGGAGCCGATGCCGGCATATTCGCCTGCGTTCTGGTCGCGGAAATCCTGCTGCTCGCGGGTGTCGAAATATTCAGTGTAGGGGTCGAGCTTGTAAAGCATGGCGTTTATGCCTGTCTTCACCACCGATTCCATGTCGATGGAGTCGACATAGTTGGTCTGAAGCTGTTTGATGATCGACGAAAATATGCTTATGTTGGACACGATGTCCGATTTCTTGCTGCGTGTGGCGGCCTGTGTCGCGGAGAAAACCGTTGCAGCGATTGCAATCGTAAGGATTATTTTCTTCATGTATGTGTGTTGGGAGGGGTGGTTGAAACTGTTTTCCGGCATTTGGTTATGTCGGTAATTGTTTTGAGTTGCCAAAGTTACTCATTTATTACAACAATTCCGCACCAATTTATTTCATTTTGGGCCTAAAAAAGTGTTGTTGCGATTTTTTTAAGTCGAATGTTTGCATAATTGAACAAAAGGGTGTAATTTTGCATCGCTAAATCTCCGGAGGGGGAGCATTGCCGCAGTTGTGAAAGCATGCAGGTCGGCAGTGCGGTCGGCAATTTACGCTTCAATAGCTCAGTCGGTTAGAGCATCTGACTGTTAATCAGAGGGTCGTTGGTTCGAGTCCATCTTGAAGCGCAAAAAGCCTTTCCTTTCGGAGAGGCTTTTTTGTTGACGTTGCTCAATGCGGCTGACGTAAGCACGTGCTCTCATTTATTATATTCCCCGATGAAACATATCCGATCAATCGTCAGATCAATCATTTTTGCCGGTTGCGCGGTCGCTGTGGCGGCATGCGGCAATTCTTCAGCCCGGACGGCGCCTTCATCCGGCGAAACGTTGACCGTGGTGTTTGCCGACAGCGTTAGGCATGTCCCTGACAGTGCGTTGACCCTATCGATGGCTTTTACAGGCGATATCATGATGGGCACCACTTTTCCCGACTCGATCCACGGAACGCATCTGCCTCCCGACTCCGGACGTCATCTTTTCGATGATGTGGCCGCGGTGCTTCGCCGTGCCGATCTCACCGTCGGCAATCTTGAGGGCACAATGCTCGACGGACCGGGCATGCGCCGCCGTATGCGTGATCCAAAGTCATATTATGTGTTCCGAATGCCGACATGTTTTGTCGACAATCTTACGGATGCGGGCTTCGACTGCCTTGGTCTGGCCAATAATCACGTGAATGATTTCGGCGAGCCGGGCCGCAGATCCACCATTGCCACGCTCAAGGGCGCCGGCCTGGCGTATGTGGGACTTAAAGGACGTTGCGAAACAGCGGTCATCGAGCGCAAGGGGCTGAAGATCGGTCTGACACAATTTGGCCACGGAGGCGGCAATCTCGACGTGAACGATCTCGGCGAGCTGCGCCGTGTGGTCGATATGCTTCGTGATACGGCCGACATTGTGGTCGTGTCGTTTCATGGCGGGGCCGAAGGGAAGGATTGCACTCATGTGCCTCATCAGACCGAAACTTTTCTGGGAGAACGGCGTGGCGACGTCGAGCGTTTTGCACACGCCGCCATTGATGCCGGTGCCGATGTCGTGTTTGGCCACGGCCCGCATGTGCCACGCGCTGCCGAGTTATATAAGGACCGCATCATATTCTATTCGCTCGGAAATTTCTGCACGCCCTATCGCGTAAGCATAACCGGAGTGTCGGGCTATGCGCCGATTGCCGAAGTGACCGTCGGGTCAGACGGCAGATTTAAGGGTGGCCGCATTCATTCGTTTGTGCAGCGGCGCGGACAGGGACCGCGGGTCGATCAATCCAATGCCGCCGCCCGTCTTATCCGCCGCCTGTCAGCCGAGGATTTTCCAATGTCGCCGTTGCATATCGGCGACGACGGCATCCTGACGGTCGATTGAAATTCTGCGGCTATTTGTCGAACGGCAACGAGCCGGCGCCCGTGGCACCCCACGACGCGCGGTCGAGATTGCGATAGCTGACTGCCTCGCGTGTGTGTTCGGGACGTATGTCTGCCGAGCCGTCGAGGTCGGCGATCGTGCGTGCTACCTTGAGGATGCGGTCGTAGGCGCGTGCCGACATGTCGAAGCGCGTCATCGTTTCCCGCAAAATGGCCATCGATTTGTCATCAAGTCGGGCATGCGTGCCCAACAGCCGAGAATTCATCTGGGCATTGCAATGCACCCCGGGTTCGTCGGCAAAGCGTTGCTGCTGGATGGCGCGGGCGCGGATCACGCGTTCGCGTATGGCGGCCGATGGCTCGCCGGCCGATGCCGAGGCTATGTCGTCGAAAGGCACGGGCAGGATTTCCACCTGCAGGTCGATGCGGTCGAGCAGCGGACCTGATATGCGGTTGAGATATTTGCGCACGGCTCCCGGCGGACACACGCATTGTTTTGTCGGATGATTGTAGTAGCCGCACGGACATGGATTCATGCTCGCCACAAGCATGAAACCGGCGGGATAGTCGACCGAATATTTTGCCCGCGACACACTGATCACTCTGTCTTCCAACGGTTGGCGCATCACTTCAAGCACTGTGCGCGAGAATTCGGGAAACTCGTCGAGAAACAGAATGCCGTTGTGGGCCAGCGAGATTTCCCCGGGCATGGGATTTGTGCCGCCGCCCACAAGCGCCACCGGCGATATGGTGTGGTGGGGAGAGCGGAACGGGCGTCGCGTCATCAGGCGCGCTCCGCGCGGCAGCTTGCCGGCCACCGAGTGTATTTTTGTGGTTTCGAGAGCTTCGGAAAGCGATAGTGGAGGGAGTATAGAAGGCAGACGCTTGGCCATCATCGACTTGCCGGCTCCGGGAGGTCCCACGAGCAGGATGTTGTGGCCACCGGCGCAAGCCACTTCGAATGCGCGCTTCACGTTTTCCTGACCTTTCACTTCGCTGAAATCAAAATCGAAGCGGCCGGCTTCGGCGGCAAATTCGGCACGGGTGTCAACGATGGTCTGCTTTATCGCCTCTTTTCCGCTCAGGAACTCGATCACCTGCGATATGTTGTCTGCGCCATATACGGCCAGCCCGTTGACCACGGCCGCCTCGGTGGCGTTGGCTTTCGGCACGATCATGCCCTCGAATCCCTGACTGCGTGCCAGGATCGACATCGGCAGCACGCCGCGGATCGGCAGCAGCGATCCGTCAAGCGAAAGTTCACCCATGATCATGTAGCGGCCGAGTGTGTCGGCCGGAATTTTACCGGCTGCCGCGAGAATGCCGATGGCTATGGGAAGGTCATAGGC
Source organism: uncultured Porphyromonadaceae bacterium (assembly GCA_905193485.1). GTDB lineage: Bacteria > Bacteroidota > Bacteroidia > Bacteroidales > Muribaculaceae > Paramuribaculum. The sequence continues at coordinate 11,284 of CAJJOX010000028.1, forward strand.
CGCGCCCTCTTTTTTTACGTCAGCAGGTGCCAGGTTGATGACGAAATGGCGCTTGGGGAATCCGATGCCCGATTGGCGCAAAGCCGCGACCACACGCTGGTAGCTTTCCTTGACGGCTGTGTCGGGAAGCCCGACAAGGTGAAAGGCAATGCCTGTCGAAGCATCGACTTCGATGGTCCCTTTGATGGCGTCGATGCCTTGCACGGCGGCACCGTAGATTTTGACTAACATGGTATTGACGGTTTGTAAGGTGACTGGCTGGGTGTCGGGATGAATGCGCGTCGGCGGCCTATTCAAGGATCGATTCAACAGCCTTGCGGGCTTTGCTCACCGACGAACCGCGGTAGACGGTGTGGCCTGTGGAGTCGGTGGTGATGAAATAGGGGAGTCTGGGAATGGATAGTTTGCGCAGGGGAGTGGCGGAGGTTGAACCCTGTACCCATGTCTGTGCCCACATCGTGGTGTCGCGGCCGATGCTTGCCCGCCACGATGCCGAATCGGGAGAGGTGGATATCTCTACGGCTTTAAAACGTGATTTTGGGTAATTGCTTGTAAGGTAGCGCAGTTGTGTGGCTATGGAGTCGCGCGAGCCGCCTTCGGTGTCGATAATGCAAAAAAGTGTGGCGCTGTGGCGCAACGGGCTTATGGTGACCATGGAATCGCAGCGTTCGTAGAGCGTCAGGGCCGGCATCGGACGGTTGTTTATTGCTGACAGACAAGAACTAACCACTATGTTGAACCCCTGGGCCACTTCCACCGGACGTGCTTCGGGGCTGAGTATTGAAAAGAGAGAGTCGGCTTTCGATTCGTTTCCTTCGCCGGTGAAGAATGATGAAAGTATGGCCAGAGCGTTGAGCTGGTTTTTATTTGCCGTCACATATTTTTCCACGGCACGGTTGACTGCGGTGGTGTTTCGGTTTTGAAGTATGGTCGCGTTTTCTTTGATCCAGCCGGAAATAGCCTCGGATTCGGCGTTGCCTTTTACGTCGGTGGCATACGGTTGCCGTATGTCGGCCTCGACGGTGAGTTTGTCGCCGTTACGCACTATCGCCGTAACCAGACGACGGTTGTCGGGGGCCACACTGATAAGGGCTAGGGTGGCCGAAGGCGACGATGCGCTGAAGGCAAAACGTCCGTCGTTGGCAGGCGTGGTGATGCTTTTGAGGCCGCCGTTGGCAAAGTATGTGAGCGTGACATTCTGTGAGCCGATGCCTTTGATCTGTCCTTCGATCACGAAGTTCTCTGATTCGGAACAGCTCTGGAGCAAAAGCGCGAGTAAGACTGACAATAGCGTTATCGGATTTTTCAATGCGATGGCAGTTTTTGGGTGTTGAATGTCGCAAAGTTAGTCAACAGTGGCCATTTAAGCAAGAAAAAGTAGCGTTTGGACTTCAAAAATCGCCACCGGCATTGCCGTAATTCAGACGCTTGTGCGTAACTTTGCGGTGTGAAACGTGTGCTTTTCCATCTGATGCTGTTGGCCGCTGCCTTATGTTGCGGTTTGCAGGCGCATGCCCAGATCGTGGCCGAAGGCGGGACGACATACAACACCGACAGCCTCCGCCGCGAATTCGACAGCCAGCCTTATTTCGGACTCTACAAAGACAATTATTTCACTTTCGGCGTGCCTATAGGTCCAAAACCCACGCGCGAGAACTGCGATGTGAAATTTCAGGTGTCCATAGCCCAGCGGCTCACTAAAAGCACGCTCCCATGGAACACATATCTGTTTCTTTTCTACACCCAAAAGGTGTTTTGGAATGTGCTCGAAAACTCCATGCCGATGACCGACCTCAACTTCAATCCCGGCATCGGCCTCGTGAAGCCGCTTTTCGTCAAAAACCGTTTCATCGGCAAGCTGACGCTTCTGCTCGAGCATGAGAGCAACGGACGCGACGGTGTCCAGTCGCGGTCATGGAATAAGGTGAGCGTCGGCGCCAATATAATGATCGACCCCAACTTCATTGTCCATGGCAAATTCTGGATCCCTATTGTCGACGGCATGTACAACAAGGACATCCTCGACTATAGCGGCATCTATCAGGTGGGTACATCGTTTTTCACGGCCGACAGGCGCTTCGGCGCTTCGGTCACTCTGGTCAAGCGTCGCGGGTGGTCGCTCAACTACAACACGATCGTCGAGCTAAACTATCGTTTGTTCCGCCGCGACAACCAGTTCCTTTTCATGCAATACTACAACGGCTATGGCGAAGGTATGCTCGACTACAACAAATATCACTCAATGCTCCGCGTGGGCATTGTGATAAAGCCGCGCATTTTCAGCGATTATTGAGCGGTTCCTTCGACGACATTTTGTTTTGCCACAGATCGCGTGCCATTGTCCGGATCGCCGTTACGGCCACGATTGCGGGCTGCCGGCGCATGCCGGATGGCGGTCATGAGGAGAGCAGTTGCGTCACAATCATGAAGGGCAGCGACACGAGACCCAGTGTGACGGCGATTATGAGCCATAATTCGGCGCGGTTCGACGCTTTCTCCGCACCTTTGAAGTCACCCGAATTGTAGAGCGACGACACCCGCAGGGCGTAGACCAGCGCCACTATGGCCGGAATCATGCAGCAGCACAGGATGGCCGCGATGCTCCATCCCAGATATGTGGGCGGCATCGGCGGAATCTCATTTTCGATTCGCGGGGCGTAGTTTCCCGGGGTATCCGCCTGCGTCGAGGCGTTGGCGTAGCGATTCTGAGGAGCCGCCGGAGAGTGGCTCCACCCGAAGGCCTCGGCCAGCTCCGGTATGGAGCCGGCCGGAACCCACGTGGGGAGGCCGTCGCGCCAGACGAGTGTGTCCGAGGTGACCGGTCGTTTCACCACTTCGTCCAATGGCAGCGGGCCGATTTTTTGATTGTCTATGGCTATCCAGTAATCCATATGGATGAGCGTTTAGAAGAATTTCGTTTCTTCACCGAGAATGTCGCTGAGCAGATTGTTGGCCAGACGGCTTGCGCCGATACGGAAATATTCGTTGTCGAGCCATTCTTCGCCAAGCACATGCTTGACGATGGTGTAATAGGCTACGGCCTCGTCGGTCGTCGATACTCCGCCGGCGGGCTTGAAGCCCACTTTGCGGCCGGTCTGCTTATAATACTCCTTGATGCACAGACACATCACATAGGCCGCCTCAAGTGACGCACCTGGGAATTCCTTGCCCGTCGATGTCTTGATGAAGTCGGCTCCCGAATACATGGCCAGCACTGAGGCCGCGCGTATGTTTTCAGCCGTTTTGAGAGCGCCGGTTTCGAGGATCACTTTCAGATGTGCGTCGCGGCATGAGTGTTTGAGCTCTTCGATCTCGTCGCAGACCTCTTCCCAGTCTCCGTCGAGGAAATTGCCTACATTGAGCACGATATCGATCTCGTCGGCTCCGCCTTCAACGGCCAGAGCCACTTCTGCCACCTTCACCTCAGGGAAAGTCTGCGACGAGGGGAAGCCGCCTGCGACGCATGCGATGTTCACTTCTGTCACGTCAAGCACCGTGCGCACTATCGGGGCGAAGTTGGGGTAGACGCATATGGCTGCCACGTTGGGCAGGTCGCCGTGCTCTTGTTCAAAGTCGTTGACGCGCTCGGTGAATCGCGCAACGCTTTGCGGCGAGTCGGTGGCTTTGAGTGTCGTGAGGTCGATGCAGTTGAAGAGAAATTTAAACACGTCGTGTGTGCGGTTTCCCTCAAGTTCTTTGGCGAGGATCTCAGCCACATCGGCTTTCACTTTTTCGTCGTCGGTCAAAACCGTGCTTTTAGCCACGGTATCGTGATATTTGTCTGCCATATCGGTTGGTTATTTTGGGGTTTGTGAATTTTGGTCGATGTCGTCGTGGAGCTTCGGATTCAGGCGATGCCGATCCTTATCTCTAATGGTTTTCTTTGAAATATTGTTCAACACGGCGCGTGTCAGGTCTATCCTGTTCTGGTTGGCTATAGCCGTGACCACCCACAGCACGTCGGCCAGTTCGTCGGCCAGATCGGGATTCTCGCCGGCCTTGAACGATTGATCGCCGTGTGTGCGGGCCATTATGCGCGCCACTTCGCCCACCTCTTCGGTGAGTATGGCCATATTGGTCAGAGGCGAGAAATAGCGCACCCCGACCGTCGTGATCCAGCTGTCGACGGTCTGTTGCAGCTCTTCCAGTGTCATTTGTCCGTTATGCGTCATTGCCTGTCATTCCTTTAACCGTGAGTCGATGATGATGGTCACCGGACCGTCGTTGACGAGCTCTACCTGCATGTCGGCGCCAAACACGCCGCATTTCACGTCGCGGCCCAGACGCTGGCCGAGCAGCCGGCAATAGAGGTCATACAGCGGGCGGCTTTCAGGCTCCCGGGCCGCACGTATGTAGCTTGGACGGTTGCCCTTGCGTGTCGAGGCCGTCAGGGTGAACTGGCTTACAGCCAACACTTCGCCACCGGTGTCGAGAAGCGAGCGGTTCATCACTCCTTGCTCGTCGTCGAATATGCGCAGCGCAGCCGTCTTGTCGGCGAGCCATCGCGCGTCGTCGGGACTGTCGCCACACTCCACGCCCACAAGCACCATCACCCCCTTGCCTGTCGAGGCGTGAAGGCGGCCGCCGATGCTCACCGACG
>CAJJOX010000029.1 GCA_905193485.1 uncultured Porphyromonadaceae bacterium
GATCTCCGCGGCGGCTCCCCGACATTCGGACGCCATGTGGCCGTGGAGCTTTCGCAGGAAAATGCCCGTCAGCTTTTCATCCCCCGCGGTTTTGCCCACGGTTTCGTGGTGTTGAGCGACGAGGCTCAGTTTCAGTATAAAGTCGACAACGTCTATGCGCCGCAGTCGGAAGCCACGCTCCGCTTTGACGATCCGGCACTCGGCATCGACTGGCGTCTTCCCGCCGCCGACCTCCTCCTGTCAGAAAAAGACCTCCGCGGCCTCTCCCTCGCCGAGATCACACCGTTCTGAGCCGGATATGGTAATAGCCAGCCTATACCGCCGGTTGAAATATAGCGAAGGCTGTCGGCTTTGATCCGGCAGCCTTCGTCGGTTTATTGCGTATGTGAGATCTTATGGCTGAATATTATCGTGTCAGATAGAAAGTCAGCCGCATGCCGATACAAGCTTTTTCGAAATCAAACAGGTCGTCGTCATTGAACTGTATGAATGCCCAATCCCAGTCGACATGTTTCCAGCCTGTGCCAAAACCGGCCCGAAGTGTGTATCGGCTTTCGCTATCGTTGCGTATAACATTGTAGGCGCCGCCGACTTTCAGATAGAATTTACCGGTCGGAACAGACAGCTTTAATGATGCATATACCGGAAGATGGAATTTTACTTCACCGGCATCGATATGGTTATCAAAGAGATTGATGAAGCCGGGCTCCACACCGATTTCGCCGGAAAACAGATCTTTGTAGTTGCCTATTCTGAGTCCGACGACCCCATTGGCAAACCAGGAATCTCCACTCAGCGGATAGCCGCCTTCCATACCGATCGCCATATTGACCCAACCTCCGTTTTCGCGACGTATGTATTTATCCCAGTTTCGACCTTGGTTTATTTTTATCCAGATCCGTTTCCCATTGGACTCGACTGCCATATAGTAAATTTCGTCATGAACGCTATTGCTCCATCCGCAACGTAGGGTAAATCCGTTTTCTGTACGGCTTTCAATTTTACAGCATTTGGGTATCGCCCCTATGTTATATTGGCCGTTTTTACAATGAATTTTAATCTTTTTAGATCCTCCATATGGCGAAAAGTCAAGTGTGATGTCGTTGGTGCCGTCATTGACAAGTAGATCAGGCTCGTCCTGGAAGATATCGATTCTCTGCACTTTGTTGCCGTATTCCAATGTGAAGTAGTCGGATCTTGATGACGTTGTCTTGTTGGTATCAACTTTCAACGTGAGATTTTTTCCGTTTCTCGACAGATGTCCCCATGAGAGGGTTCCTGTCCCGATCTCCCAGTCGGTGTTGGAGTCGATGATGAATGTTTCAGTGCCTCCGTCGCCATTGAATTTCGCCGATGTAGAGGAAATCGTGAGGATGGCGGGGATGCCCGATTGATAGATGTCGACCCGCTGGATGGTTCCTGCGGAAGATCTTATTGTGAAATAGCTGTTTCGCGGGGAGGTGCCGGAATTACGGTCTACCTTAAGTGTGATAATGTTGCCGTTTCTCGACAGATGTGCTACAGAAGGATCGGGCAGCCGATCTGTCTGCCAGCTGCCATTCGATGTGACAGTGAACGTTTTAGTGCCTCCGTCGGCACTAAATTCCGCTGAGTTTGACGAAATATCCAATCTGTCACGGGCACCTGATTGATTAATGCTGACGGTGATGGTTTTGGATCCGGATTTAATTTTGAATGATGTGCTTCTCGGATCGGTTCTTGAATAAGAATCCGCTTCCAGATAGAGTGTATTGCCATTTCTTGACAGACGACACCATGAGTCCGGATTGTAAGAGACAGACCAGGCTTTTGATGATGTGACAGTGAACGTTTTTGATCCGCCGTATGCGCTAAAGTTTGCATAAGTCGAGTTGATGTTGAATATATCCGGTTTAGGCTTTGCTCCGGCTTTTTCATCGGAAGTCTGTCCTGCTGTTTTCGCGCCTTCCTGACTGACGGTGATTTCAACGGACTGTTTGCCTGAAATGAGCCGGAATTTTGTCACACGCCTTTCTTTCGATCTGTTTTCCTTAACGGACACCGTTAGCTTTTTATTATCGGTTTTTTTGACGTATGCCCAATCGCCGGCAGGGCGCTGATCTATTTTCCATTCTTGATCAGCGTCAATGGAAATTGTTTTTTTCCCGGCACCGTTGGGAAATTCGACTTTTTTCGGGGTTACGATAAATCTCGTTTTGTCCATTTCGATTGCATATTGAGCGTCAATCCTGCCGAAGATGCACAAAAACGTCATTGCGATTATTATGATGCGTTGCATTATGTTGAGGTCTTTAATTATTTTGTCTTATGCCCCTGACGATTGTTTGTAACTCGATATGACCAAACCATTTGCCGTCATAGGCATTGTTGTCTTTGAACGTTCCCTTATAGTATGTTCCGTCTGACTGTCGGTAGAATATTCCATTCTCCCAATTGTCGTCTGTCATTTTGCCATAAAAATAGTTGCCGTTGGCATAGAAAAGGATGGCAGTCGAGTCTTGCCGTTGGCCATTGTCGAAATTGCCGATGTAGTATTTCCTGCCTTGGGGGTCGTCGTCGGGATATATAGCCACGCCCACACCGTGCGGTTCTTTGTCCTTTATCGGGCCGTAATAAACAAATTCGCTTGTTTTGTAACGGGTCACCTCACTTGGATTTATCACCTTGAAATAAAGCACGACTGCCATTGCGACCGATACGATTCCGAGAATGCCGATCCAGATGGTGTTTCGCTGCCTGGCTTTGAGCCTCAGATTTGCGGTTTTTGTTTTTGAAACGGTTTCCTTTTCCGCTTCGAGCATGTTTCTCAGATTGCGGATCTCTTTGTCTTTGACGCGCAATAGATTGTTGAAGCTTGTCAGCCGTTCGATCTCCGCGCTTCTTTTGACGATATAGACATTGCAATAATTGGCCACGGCATCGCGGATTGAGAAATTTTCCTGATCAAGGCTTAACTCGATGCAATCGTTTTTTGAGATGGCGAAATTGACCGCCGGCAACTCTTCCGAAATTAGTTTTCGTCCGCGCTTCGGTGCGATTGATTCATTTAAATTCCTGAGATGTTCTCCGATTATCGCAGACTCAGACGAGAGTTTCTTCAGGGTCCAGTTGATGTGAAATTTTTCGTCTAAGTGGAGTATGGCTCCCTCTTTGACTATATCCGTGTAAATGATGTCGAAGAGATTGAAGAGTCCGGAAATGTTCGTGAAAATGCGGTCGTAGCACAATCCTATGCCGAATGCCGATTTTTCATTGAGCCGCCGCAGGTAGCAGTAATAGATCAGATTGTCCCTTCGGTGGATAAAGATCTGCACCGGATTTTTCGCTTTCCTGACAGACTCTTTGAATATTTCGGCGGAACTGTCGGTAAGATGAGAGTCAAATGTGCCCGATATCGAACCGAAGAAGTAGCCTATCGGGTTCATTATCAGTCAAATCTTATGGTTCGGTTTCGTAGGTTTACAGTGTAGGACTTTTTGGCAAGATTGTCAATGACAGTTGATCCGATAAGCACGTTCGCCACCTGATTTTCAACCACCGTGGCAATAACATCTTTGACCGTATGCGGTTTTCCGTTTTTGTCGACAATCGTCACTTCCCTGATTTTATATCGTGGATTGTAATTGATAGATCCGTCGGCATATATTGCGCCTTGGGCAACCATTCTGTCTGATTCGCTGATGGTGCCGGCTTTGAGAAGATTTTGTAACTCGAGCTCTGAAATGAGCATGTCGGAGCAACCGGTGTCAAAAAGTGCGTCGAATCCGTTTGAATCATTCAGTTTGATATAGATGGTCTTCAAATTCGTGTCTGTCTTTTTGAATGCGACTTCGAATGACGTTTGTGACTGTTCTGTATTCTGCTTTTCGGACAGAGAATAGGGGTCGTATTCGCTTTTCTTTGAATCGCATGATATCAACAAAACGAGTGCGGATATTAAAGGTAGTAGCTTGGCTATTTTTGAAGTCATTGTTGCGGTTTAAATGTAAATTGGTTTTCTTTGTTAATGTTTTCTTCGGAAGATCCGTAAGAAATAATAATATTCTCATTTGGACGGGCGGCCTCTAACTTGAAAGGGTTATATAAATCTATCGTTGCACTATCCTTAAGATTTTTGGTGTAAAATTTGTAGCCTTCTTGTGGTTCAGAAATTTTGAAAAGTATGTTATCGCCAAACTGCACCTTCTCGGGGTCTATAGGGCTATAAGCTATAGAGTTGATTCCCAGATATGGGTATATTGATATTCCACAGGCTTTATCTCCGGATGTAGATGGGTCATTATCACTATTAGATGCCTGTGAATTTTCATATTGTTCGATCTCGGTATCTGCCATATCATCCATGATCTGCTCCATGGTTCGGTCCATGAATCGGGGGTAGGACGATCCGTTGTCGCTGTTTCCGTAGCATTTTCCAAGCAAGAATGATATTGCAATGGTTGTCAGCAAAGCGAATCCGATGAGTAAATTCTTTTTTGACAACAAAGAATTTTTGTCGCCGGGATGTGAAGGAGAGGCGGTGTCGCCGGGTCGCTGCGGAACGTAGCTGTCGTCGGTCACTCTTAATGCCTCTATGAGTTCTGTTGTTTTGTGTCGGATATTGTCAAGTTCGGCCTGCAAGCGATGCTTCTCGTTTTCGAGCCGTCTTACCATATCGTTATGTTCCGTGGCACTGCTTTGGTCAGATGAGTTTCTTTTTGAAAGTTCATTTTCGAGGTTGACAAGTTGTGCTTTCAGGGTATTTATCTGGTTGTCCTTGTCGTTGATCGCTCTTTTTGATTCGAGATATTGTTTCGTCAGGTTGTCAGTTCCTCTCAGGCGTTCGTCTTTCGATGGCTCGCTTTCAGTGACAATGATCCGGCCTTCTTTCCGCAGCTCGTTTATGAATGCTTTCGAATCGCAGTCAAGCAGACTGTAACGGGTGGCATTGCGCATCTCATTCTGAGAAGTGAAACGATTGTCGAACGATTCGGTCAGAGTCTGAAATTCTTTGTGTATGCTGTTCACGATAAGGTTGAATGCTGCCTGATCGTCAAAATTATAAACCGCATATCTGCCGTTGCGGGAAATGAATGTGCCTACGACATGCTCATTATAAGCTTTGCGCAGCAAGGAATAAACATAGCTTGTGAGACAACAATATTCTCCAGGCATGACAATGGAAATGGCGAAGTAGGTGTTTCGCCCCACATTGTCGCTTAATTCTTTCAAGTCGCATCTGCGGTAGGTGTAGACGCTGTACCACACACCTTTCCAGTATCGCGCATCGACAAACAGTGCTTCGAGATCCTTGACCTCATCGCGCCGTTGAAAGAAATCGTTTATGATGTTTTGTTTCAAACCCTCATCCAATGCGGACGTGAAGTTTGAGCAGCCGGCATTCGGCTTGCCATGAATAATTACGTCTACTACCATCTTCTTGTGATTTCTTTCCAAAGTTCTTGCGGATATATATCGTCGGCCACATTGTAGGTCTGGAACTCTTTGCCATTATTATCTATGTTTTTTGAGAACATGCCGGTGCAGAAGGTCTTGAAAGCGAACAGATCCAGATTGAAAAGGCCGCCTTTAAGCCGAGAGAAAAGAGGCTTGTAGTATATTTCGGCATCTTTGCGCGCGTTCTTTATGTCGTGGCAGCCGTTGATCGATCCAAAATGGGTTTTGTCGATCTTATTGTATAGAAGGACGATCCTGTCACGTTTAAGATTGATGGCCGGTAAAAAGAAATTGATGAAACGCTGCATATAGGAATCCCTGTGGTATTGGTCGTTTCTGAATGATATTACAGAGTCAAGATCCAATAATGTCACATAGGTTTTTTGATTCTGACTGGTCATGATGGTGGCTAAATAGGGTTCGACTCTCGAATTGTACCCCGCCTTTATTTTTTGCGGGTCTGTGGTATAGAAATCTTCTCCGGGAGCCTCAAGCAGTTTTGCGATAAGTGTGTTGTTGTGATATACGTCGACCAGGAGAAATTTGACCGTTCCGTCGAGGGCTTCCACCGTGTTGAGCTTGTTGTTGAATTCCGCGCAGTCGCGCTGGTATTCGTCGGTGTTTAAAAATGTGGGATCGGTGGATATGCCATAGCCCTGATTGCGCAGATATTTGGCCAACCGAACCAATATCATTGATTTGCCGCTTGCCGGCGGGCCTACGAAGATGACCAGCGGCACAGTCTGATCCTGTATGGTCGGAGTGGCTCGCCGTGCCGGCCGGGGTGTGGATAGGGTGTTGTCCTCGACAGTCTGGAGATCGCTCCGGTCGGAAGACGGTTCGGTATAAGTGTCGGCGGTAGAGGTGTATGTAGTGTCGGTGTATGACGGGGTTGTAGCGGACTGAGACTGAAAGCCTTCGCTTGTGGTTATTTTGGGCATAATATAATGAGGGTTAAGATTTACGGAATAGGGCGAAAAGGATGAATGAAACGATGTCGAAAATCAAGGCTATGATGATCCATTGCAGCATTGAGAAACCTGCGAGCCGGCCGGAAAGGATGTCGCCCCAGACAGAAACAGTGTCAAACATGCGTTTTGAGGGATAGATATTGAAACTCTTGATATCATCGCCTGATTTCACCATGGTTTTGGCGGCGAATGCCTCCGGCATTTTTGAAATGACCATTCCGTCCTGTTGGCCTAAATATCTGTAGAATGCATCGACAGATCCGTCTTTAAGCACGGCAGGCAAATGCTTTGTTTCAAGTTCGTGTATCGGATCCAACAGCTCGATCAGATCGATATTCTGGTCTTTCTTGTTCTCGTAATATTGGTCAATGATGGCAAGTTTCCGTTGCAGATGGCCGTCGATGACAGAGATGTATTTGTTCTGAAGACCGGGAAGCAGATTGCGCTGGGTGATTCCGACATCACCTCGGTCTCTTTCATCATCGAACACTACGTATTTGATGGTGTCGCCATAGACATCGGAATCTTTTGCAAGTGTCACTTCTATGGAGTTCAAAATGTTGACGCATGCGGCTCCAAAACCTTTGTGATTGGCTATTGTGTTGTCGATTTCTTTCTGAAAATTGATGATCTGCGCGGCGACTGCGTTGCTTAAAGCCATTTTTGCCGCATCTTTCTGCTCGTCAATAGCCTTGTTGCTTCTCGAGGTGTTTTCGGTGATGTAGTTTTTCGCTCCCGTAAGCTCTTTTGTCAGAATTGAGTAACCGTGCTTTTCAACAAAGAAATAGTGGACGTTGGTTATGAAACTGAGCATCCAGAAAATGATAAAGCCGATCAAGCTGAAAATGAATGTGGCTTTTGATGCTCCGACTCTTTTTTTCAGTTCCTCGATAGCGATGGTCAGACACCATCCGGCAAGAACGGCCACAACAAAGACCAGTGCGTAAACCAGCCACAGATTCGTGCCGTTCAGGAGGTTGAGCGACAGCGAAGACGCCGTAAAGTAGGCACTGAAGCCGGCAAACAGCAGATAGCCGCCCAGATAGCATAATTTTAATATTATTTTTCCCTTGTTCATTATGTGATATTATTTAATTTGGTTTATGATTTTTTGTCGTAATGAATTGTATTGTCAGAGTAGTTTCAGACTAAGAAGTCGATCAGAAGGCATATCGCGAGCAAGATGCGCCGACAACATAGAACGACATCACTGTGTCGTCTTTGTTTAAATCGAATACGGATTCAAACAACAACCAGTTGCCGTAGTATTCAAGACTTATCAAGCCATAGGGTTCAGGCGGTGTCGGACTATTATGATTTCCCTGCGTCGGTGATGGTGGAGGTGTGGTCATGTTTCTGTTGCTGAAGTGTGATATCGGTGGTTTTCTTCTGTGTGATTTATGTGCGTGCAAATGTATTTATAATTGTGTGTCGGGATGTTAAATTGCTGTCGTGGATGTTTGGACGGTGTGTATGGTATTATTTGACAGTCGGGTCGGTGTCGTTGCCGCCGAGGTTGCGGGAGATATCTGCGAAAAAGTCGTGATCGAGAATTCTGGAGATGCGGATGAGCAGCTCGGTGTCGATTGTCTTTCGATTGAAGATGTCGTAGATGTTGGCACGACCGCAGTTGAGCTCGGCCGCAAACCACCGTATGGTGTGTGATTTGGGCTGTTGGTCAAACACCGTTCTGATCAGCTTTCCGACGTGGATCTGCATTTTGTGTCGCTGCTTATGTGGCCGCGACGGTTCCCATGTCGGCGGTAGGATGTTGTGAAAGATAAGCGCGGGACCTGTCCGGTTTATCAAAACGGAGGTATCGCCAAACACCTTTCAAGAGATAAACAGTCAGATCCCACGTCAGATCGTATATCTCAAGATGCCCGGCTGACAGGAGCGGACGGGCAGGATATGCGAAAACATGGGCGTTGCCAACTGCTTTATTCCTCTTGGAGTTTATTTTGGCGATTTTCCGTTTTGGAATAAAGCGCGAAACGCTTATATATTATTATATGTATGGATGCGGCTCGCAGGCCGTATCGCTCACAAAATTACGCAAAAAAGGGTAGATGAGTCGCTCAATCGCGATTTTTTTCTTTTCGGTCGGGGGGGTGGCAGATCAGAGTCCGATGATATTGCGTGCTATCCACCAGGCGAAGAATAGAATCACATAGGCGAGCATGGCGTGGCGGTGACACGCTATCCGGTTCACGGCGGTGCTGCCGGGGAGAAAGCCTGCTGTTCCCCACATGACGAAAAAGAGATAGGGGAGGGAAAGTGTCAGGAAAAGATTCTGCGAGAAGGCGCCTACGATGTCGCCGTGGAATGCGGCATACAGCGCACGCTGCATGCCGCAGCCGGGGCATTTAAGCCCGGTGAGGCTGTGGAACATGCACTGGGGCATCCACTGTGTGGCCATGGGGTCGAAGGCCGAGTAGATGATCACAATCATTATTGCGGCCATGATGACTGCCGCCATGATGATGAGCCGTTTACGGGTGATGGCGTCCAATAGTTAACCGAAGGTGTGAGTATAGTATGAAGCACTGACGACGCCTGCGACAATCAGTATGGCGTAGATCACATAAATGGCTATAGCCGAAACGGCTGACGCAATGCCCCAGTTGCGGGCTTTCAGCGAGCTGTCGCGTGCGGCGTCGATGTTGCCGTTATACCAGTAGGAGTCGACTTTTGCGGCGTAGACAATCGAAACGATGCCCATTGGAAGGCAGCATAATATGGTGGTGAGTATTCCGAGCCACAGGTAGGTATTGGGGCGGTCGATGGCCGGCATGCCGTGTGGCGGGCGCATGTGCTGAGCCTGGCCGGGGAGTGGCGGAACCGAACTGCCGAAAAGTGTCTGAAGCTCGGGAATATCACGAGCCGGAATCCATTCGGGCATGCCTTCGCTCCAGACGAGCGTTTCGGGACGTATGCCGGCTTCGGCGAGTTCCGATAAACTGGCCGGGCCTTCGGTCTGCCGCCGGGAGTTGACGTAATAATAGGTTTTCATAATGCCGAGAATTGTTATGCTGACGTATGGGGGCGCCGATCATCGTTTGGCGCATACAAAGGTAATATAAATTCGGATGGAAGCCATTGATCTGATCGGATTTTATGTCGTCATTGCGTCGGAAAGGTTGAAAAACAACGGAAAGAGAGGGTGTGGAATCGTAAAACGCCGATTTGGTGAGGGAATATTTTTAATAGTTTGCAAAATATTTGGTAATTAGAAAATTAGTGCGTAATTTTGCATCGCTTTTAAGCATAAAAAGGACGCTGATTGTTGCTAATCCATTGGTGGATAATGCGATAATTGGCCTCTGATGTGTGATGAAGCAAATCGAAACAGACAAAGACAAACAGATTTAATAAACGAAAAAGTAAAACAAAGAACTAAGATGCCTACGATTCAGCAATTAGTAAGAAAAGGACGTGTAGCTCTTGAGGATAAGAGTAAGTCGCCTGCACTTGACTCATGCCCGCAGCGTCGCGGTGTGTGCGTGCGCGTTTACACCACCACCCCCAAGAAGCCTAACTCGGCAATGCGTAAAGTGGCCCGTGTGCGCCTCACCAATGGTAAAGAAGTCAACTCCTACATCCCCGGTGAAGGTCACAATCTTCAGGAACACTCGATCGTGCTCGTTCGCGGCGGTCGTGTTAAGGACCTCCCCGGTGTGCGCTATCACATTGTCCGCGGCACTCTCGACACCAGCGGTGTGAAAGATCGCACCCAGCGTCGCTCGAAATACGGTGCAAAACGTCCGAAAGCAGCCAAGAAGTAATTCGTCCACTGCTATTCTTGCCACACAGACCCCAATCGGCCGCGGGGTAATGCGGCCGGCGAAATAAAGAATAAAAACGAGTTGTTAAACTTCGCTTTTTGATTTATTTGGAAGGCTAATTCGATGGTTGAGTAAATGGCGCGTCAGAGGACGCCCGTTGAAGATGAAAGATGCAGCAACCAAGCAAACAAAAAACGACAAATCAGTAAACTGACAAATGAGAAAGGCAAAACCTAAAAAACGGATCGTACTGCCTGATCCCGTTTTCAATGATGTAAGAGTGTCGAAATTCGTCAACCACTTGATGTATGACGGCAAAAAGAACACCGCTTACACAATATTCTACAGCGCACTTGAGACTGTGAAGTCGAAATTGCCCAACGAGGAGAAAACAGCCCTCGAAATCTGGAAAAAAGCCCTCGAAAATGTGACTCCCCAGGTCGAAGTGAAATCACGCCGAGTAGGCGGCGCCACCTTCCAGGTGCCTACCGAAATCCGTCCCGACCGCAAAGAGTCGATCTCGATGAAAAACCTTATTCTTTACGCCCGCAAACGCGGCGGCAAGACAATGGCCGATAAGCTCGCAGCCGAAATTGTCGACGCTTACAATGATCAGGGCGGCGCATTCAAGCGCAAGGAAGATATGCACAAGATGGCCGAAGCCAACCGCGCATTCGCTCACTTCCGTTTCTAATCGACAATTATCAATTGTTATTGAACAATACACTCACAAAAGAATAAAATGAGCAAAGCAGACGAACTTCTGAAATATACCCGCAATATCGGTATTATGGCTCACATCGACGCCGGCAAAACGACCACGTCGGAGCGTATACTCTTCTACACGGGTAAAACTCATAAAATCGGCGAAGTGCACGATGGCGCCGCTACCATGGACTGGATGGAACAGGAGCAGGAACGCGGCATTACAATCACCTCCGCCGCTACAACCGCCTTCTGGAACTACGACGGCGACAAATATAAAATCAATCTTATCGACACTCCGGGACACGTCGACTTCACCGTTGAGGTTGAACGCTCGCTCCGCGTGCTCGACGGTGCCGTGGCGACTTTCTGCGCCGTCGGCGGCGTAGAGCCTCAGTCGGAAACCGTATGGCGTCAGGCAGACAAATACAATGTCCCCCGCATCGGCTACGTGAACAAAATGGACCGTTCGGGTGCCAACTTCTTTGAGGTTGTGCGCCAGCTTAAGGATGTGCTCGGCGCAAATCCCTGCCCCATCCAGATCCCTATCGGTGCCGAAGAAACATTCAAAGGCATTATCGACCTCATCCGTATGAAGGCCATTTTCTGGCATGATGAAACGATGGGCGCCGATTATGAAATCGAAGATATCCCTGCCAACCTTCAGGCTGAGGCCGAAGAGTGGCGCGACAAGATGCTCGAGAAAGTGGCCGAATATGACGACGTGATGATGGAGAAATATTTCGACGATCCCTCCACAATCACCGAAGAGGAGATCCGCCGCGCTATCCGTAAGGCCACGCTCTCGATGGATATCGTGCCGATGACACTCGGCTCCTCGTTCAAGAACAAAGGCGTTCAGCCCCTTCTCGACAATATCTGCGCTTATCTTCCCAGCCCTCTTGACGGTGGCGCTATCGAAGGACGCGATCCTTCCGATCCCGACAAGATCGAGACACGCAAGCCTCTTCCTGAAGAGCCCATGTGCTCGCTCGCATTCAAGATCGCGACCGATCCCTATGTAGGCCGCCTCACTTTCTTCCGTGTCTACTCCGGTAATGTGGTTGCCGGCACCTATATCCTCAATGCTCGTTCCGGAAAGAAAGAGCGCGTGTCGCGTCTTTTCCAGATGCACTCCAACAAGCAGAACGCAATGGAGGAAATCGGTTGCGGCGACATCGGCGCAGGCGTCGGTTTCAAGGATATCCGCACCGGCGACACACTTTGTGATGAAAATCACCCCATCGTGCTCGAGGCAATGGAATTCCCCGAACCGGTGATTGGTATTGCCGTTGAGCCCAAAACTCAGAAAGACCTCGACAAACTCGGCGTCGGACTTCAGAAACTCGCCGAAGAGGATCCTACATTCCGTGTCCAGACCAATGAAGAAACCGGCCAGACCGTCATCTCGGGCATGGGTGAGCTTCACCTCGATATCATCATTGACCGTCTGCGCCGCGAATTCAAGGTAGAATGCAACCAGGGTCGTCCGCAGGTTACTTACAAGGAAGCCATCACCGCTCCTGTCGAACTCCGCGAAGTGTTCAAGAAACAGACCGGCGGCCGCGGTAAATTCGCCGATATCATCGTTCGCGTCGAACCCGTCGACGAAGGCTTCGAAGGCAATCTTCAGTTTGTCGACGAAGTGAAGGGCGGCAACATCCCCAAGGAATATATCCCCTCGATTCAGAAAGGATTCCAGACCGCAATGAAAAACGGTGTGCTCGCCGGCTTCCCCGTCGAACAGCTTAAGGTGACCGTGCTTGACGGTTCGTTCCACCCGGTCGACTCCGACCAGCTTTCATTCGAGCTCTGCGCTATATCGGCATTCAAGAAAGCATCTGAAAAGGCCGGTCCCGTGCTTCTCGAGCCGATCATGAAGATTGAGGTCGTCACTCCCGAAGAGTCGATGGGCGATGTGATCAGCGACCTTAACAAACGTCGCGGTCAGGTCGAAGGTATGGAAACCAGCCGTTCCGGCGCCCGTGTAGTGAAAGCCAAGGCTCCGCTCGCCGAGATGTTCGGCTATGTGACGGCTCTCCGTACGATCACTTCAGGCCGTGCCACCAGCACCATGTCGTTCAGCCACTACAGCGAAGTGAGCTCCTCTATCGCCCGCAATGTCCTCACCGAATGCCAGGGCCGTGTTGACCTTCTCAAGTAAAATAATAAATCATTCAACAATATGAGCCAGAAAATCAGAATCAAATTGAAATCCTACGACCATGACTTGGTTGACAAGTCGGCCGAAAAGATTGTGAAGACGGTCAAGAGCACAGGTGCTGTCATCAGCGGTCCTATACCTCTGCCCACCCACAAACGCATCTTCACTGTCAACCGCTCGACATTCGTCAACAAGAAATCGCGCGAGCAGTTTCAGCTTTCAAGCTACAAGCGTCTCATCGACATCTTCAACTCCACAGCCAAGACTGTCGATGCCCTCATGAAGCTTGAGCTCCCCAGCGGCGTTGATGTCGAAATCAAGGTCTAAGCAGTTTCATTAAATCAACATTCACGACAATCATTTTTTAAAACTTAGAGAAATGCCAGGATTATTAGGAAAGAAAATCGGAATGACATCCGTTTTCAGTGCCGACGGCAAAAACGTGCCGTGCACTGTTATCGAAGTAGGTCCTTGTGTTGTTACTCAGATTAAAACTCTTGAAAATGACGGTTATGAAGCTCTTCAGCTCGGTTTTGAGCAGAAAAAGGAGAAGCATACGACCAAGCCTATGGCAGGCCATTTCCAGAAGGCAGGAGTAGCACCGCAGCGCCACTTGGCCGAGTTCAAAGGTTTTGAAGGCGAATACAAGCTCGGCGACACAATCACCGTCGACAATCTCTTCGCTGAAACCGACTTCGTTGACATTCAGGGAACATCAAAAGGTAAGGGATACCAGGGCGTTGTCAAGCGTCACGGATTCGGCGGCGTAGGCCAGTCGACCCACGGCCAGCACAACCGCCAGCGCAAGCCCGGTTCGATCGGTGCCTGCTCCTATCCCGCGAAAGTGTTCAAAGGCATGCGCATGGCAGGCCAGATGGGCAACGAAAATGTCACCGTGCAGAACTTGCAGGTAATCAAAGTGCTTCCCGAACACAATCTTTTGATGATCAAGGGTTCAATCCCCGGAAGTAAAGGTTCAATCGTAATAATTGAGAAATAATGGAACTCGCAATATACAACATAAAAGGAGAAGACACCGGCCGCAAAGCTCAGCTTAACGACGAGGTGTTTGCAATCGACGCAAACGAGCACGCCGTTTATCTCGATGTCAAACAGTATCTGGCCAACCAGCGTCAGGGCACTCACAAATCGAAAGAACGCAGCGAAGTTTCGGGCTCAACCCGCAAACTCCACAAACAGAAAGGTGGCGGCGGCGCACGTATCGGTGATATCAATTCGCCCGTACTTGTTGGCGGCGGCCGCGTTTTCGGTCCCCGTCCCCGCGACTATCGCTTCAAACTCAACAAAAAAGTTAAGCAGCTCGCCCGCAAATCAGCTCTCACCTACAAAGTGCAGGACAACGCTATCAAAGTGATCGAAGACTTCACTTTTGATGCCCCGAAGACTAAAGATTTTGTAAATTTTGCTAAAAATCTTCAAGCCGAAGGCAAAAAGCTCCTCCTCGTTTTAGCAGGTCAGAATAAAAACGTATATTTGTCAGCTCGTAATGTTCCGGGTGCGCAAATCATTACCGCATCGGACATTAACACGTATGCCATCATGCACAGCAACGCTATCCTCCTCACGGAAGGTAGCCTTGACGTAATTAATAATCTTTAACCAAAAGGAGAAATTACAACAATGGATATCACAATCGAACCCATAGTTACCGAAAAGGCAACTAAGCTTACCGACAAGCTTAACCGTTACACCTTCCGCGTTTCTCCCGAAGCCAACAAGTATCAGATCAAGGCACTTGTTGAAAAGCTTTATGGCGTAAAGGTCGAACGCGTCAACACTGCTGTCGTGAGAGGCAAAAACAAGTCGCGCTGGACAAAGAGCGGCCTCCTCAAAGGTAGCACCTCAGCCTACAAAAAAGCGTATATCACAGTAGGCGAAGGTCAAACTATTGACTTTTATAGCAACATATAATAGAAAATGGCAGTAAGAAAATTCAAGCCCACTACACCGGGGCAAAGACACAAAGTTATTGGCGTATTCAAAGGTACAATCACTGCTACTACGCCAGAGAAATCTCTTACAGTCGGCAAACGCGCAACCGGAGGCCGTAACTCCGAAGGCCACCTTACCAACCGTTACCTGGGTGGCGGCCACAAGCGCAAATACCGTATCATTGACTTTAAGAGAAACAAAGACGGTGTACCCGCCGTGGTAAAAAGCATCGAATACGATCCGAACCGCTCGGCCCGTATCGCCCTGCTTTACTATGTCGACGGTGCAAAAGCTTATATCGTTGCACCCAACGGCTTAGAAGTCGGCGCAACTGTTGTAAGCGGCCCCGACGCAGCTCCCGAAGTCGGAAACGCTCTTCCTCTCAACAAGATCCCCGTCGGTACGCTCATCCACAACATCGAGTTGCGTCCCGGACAGGGCGCCTTCATGGCCCGCTCTGCCGGCACATTCGCTCAGCTCGTTTCCCGCGAGGGAAACTACGCTATTATCAAATTACCTTCAGGTGAAACCCGCAAGGTGCTCGCCGCCTGCAAAGCCACTGTCGGCGTTGTAGGCAACAGCGAACACTCGCTCGAACGCTCTGGCAAAGCCGGCCGCTCACGCTGGCTCGGTCGTCGTCCGCGCAACCGCGGCGTTGTCATGAACCCTGTCGATCACCCGCACGGCGGGCCGCCCCCCGGCGGGGGGCGATCCCCCCCGCCATTGACGAGCTGCGCGCAGACGGCACCC
>CAJJOX010000030.1 GCA_905193485.1 uncultured Porphyromonadaceae bacterium
TTCCAAAACCGGGCATGGTCACACCGATGATGTCCTTGACATCACCGCCAAGATTTTTAACGGTTTCCACCGCTACAAGCAATGCGAGCGTGGAATCAAGACCACCCGAAATTCCCACGACAAGACGGTTACTGCCTACGGCACGCAACCTGCGAGCGAGGCCACATTGCTGAATTGTCGAGATTTCACGGGCTCGATCATCAAGTATCCGGTTATTTGACGGTATGAACGGTTGCGGATTTATCTTACGGTATTCGGGCACATATCCGTCATTCCACGGCTCTGCCGTCAAAGAATGGGATGATGCGACACTGGATAGACATCCGTTATTCCGTGCACAGTCGACGAATGAGGTCGTATGCTCGCGGTCGCGGTCTATTGCGTCTATATCGATATCTACTATAACGGTCGGAGCGGAAAGATAATCAAGCCTATCGTTCTCTTCCAACAAAACGCCACGCTCCGCAACGATCGTTTTAGGCAAAAACACAAGATCGGTCGTCGACTCTCCGAAGCCGGCCGAAGAATAGACATACCCGCAGATGCATCGGGCCGACTGTTGGCGTATCAGCGAAACAAGATAGTCATGCTTCCCGATAAGATCGTCCGAAGCCGATAGATTGCAGATCACCTGAGCCCCACCCATAGCATCGTTGCACGACGGCGGGACAGGCACCCAAAGATCCTCGCATATCTCAATGCCTATCTTTACGCCATGGCTCGTAAACAAACGTGACGATTGGGGCAACGATGAAGGCGCAAACCAACGCCGCTCATAAAATTCGTTATATGACGGCAAATAGGTTTTCTCTACAATATCGATTTCATCGTTGCGTATAAAAGCCGCACAGTTATATATAGCGCCCCCGGACCTGCGCATAGGAAGTCCTACGACGGCATGAATTTTCATTTTCCGAATGGCACTGTGGATACGCTCCAACCCACGGTATGCCGCATCTAAAAGCGTTGCGCTGTGAAAAAGGTCGCCGCATGTATAACCCGTAATACATAATTCAGGATAGACGGCTATTTCCACTCGCTTTTTCTCAAGATCAACAAGTGATTCAATTATACGATCGACATTATACCCGACATCGGCAACGCGGTGCTGCGGCGCCACTGATGCTATTCTGAGGAAACCGTTTGTCATTTTTGCTGTTAATTTTCCACAAAATTACGCATTTCCATCAAACCGTTCGCACAAATTGAACAGAAAGAATTATTTTTGCGTTAACAATCTGAATTAACATTCTCACATTACCGGATAATAAAACCGTCACATGAAAAAAAGAATATTTTCACTGATCGTTGCGACAATAACTTTTATCGGCATTTTGATGCCGTCTGAAATACATGCACAGACGTGGCGCGGACAGAAAAGCGTGGGACTCCGAGGCGGATTCACCACGCGCAACACCACAGCCATGGCAGGACTATATTTCTCCTATCGATTCTCCGATCATTTCCGGTTTGCGCCAAAAGTCGACTATGCATTCAGGCATAAAGGCATTGACGCATTTTCATTCAATTTCGACACGGAAATGCCTATCGCTCTTGACGGGATGGTCGGCAAAGTCAATTTTTATCCGATTGCAGGCCTTAACTACTCAACCTTCACAAGCCACAATCCATCCGGAGATATCAAAAACCTGTCTGAAGACAGCGACGACGCCTCGCAACGCACCAGCCGATTCGGGCTCAATTTCGGTGCCGGCATCGAATATTTCGCGACACCTACGTTGCGATTGGCATTCGAAAGCAAATGCCTTCTGATGAAACAGTACAGCGGAGGTTGGTTCAACGCTTCGATCGGCTATGTATTCTGAGGTCTTGATCCCCACGCACAAAGCGGGTATCTATTCTTTAGTCCAGCTTATAGAGATATCTCTTGATTGAGCGTTTGGGAGTTTTTTCAAACTCTTCGCTCATCAGTTTGTGTCGTGACACTTTTGAATATGCAGGTACTTCTTTATTAAGCGCCTCGATATTTTCATCCATCACAGCATCGATATCATCTATGCTTAGCCCCTCCTTGCCGGCAAGATCATAATCAGGATATATGAGGGCGACAAGCTGCCTCCCGTCGGATACGACAATTGATTCGCTTACATATGGCAAATTATTGAGAATCTGTTCGATCTCCTCCGGATATATGTTCTGGCCGGACGGCCCGAGAATCATATTCTTGTCTCGCCCCCTAAGATAGATAAAGTTGTCTCCATCAATCACACCGATATCTCCGGTACACAACCATCCGTCCTTATCCATACATGCGGCCGTGGCATCAGAATTCTTAAAATACCCCTTCATCACATTTTCGCCCTTTACCCAGATAATACCTGCGCCTGTTTCCGGATCGGGATTTTCCACCCTGCCTGTCATGCGGTCTACGATACGTCCGCATGAACCTTTACGTGCCTCTCGCCAAGGAGCATACGAGATAAGCGGCGCGCATTCCGTCATGCCGTAGCCTACAGTAAACGGGAAATCGATTTTACGCAGGAACAATTCAACATCTTTATTAAGGGCGGCACCGCCAATAATCATCTCCTCAAGCTGACCTCCGAATGTAGCCGAAAGCTGCTGTTTTATTCGCGAGAGCAATCGGTCGTCGACAAACGGCACATGCATCAAAATCTTCATCAAGGGTTTGTCAAGCAACGGGAATACTTTGGTCTTGATGATTTTCTCGATAATGAGCGGCACGGAAACAATAAGTTTTGGACGCACTCGCGAGAAAGCGTCCATGATGACACGTGGCGAAGGCATGCGTGTGAGGAAATGGATGTGACACCCTTTGACGAACGGATGCAACAATTCAACCACAAGACCATACATATGCGCGAGCGGGAGCATGCTCACAATATTGTCGCCGGATGAAAGAAAATGGATCCCATCAATAGTAAACTGCACGTTAGACCACAGATTCCGTCCGCTGAGCATCACTCCTTTCGAAAAGCCTGTCGAACCGGACGTATAATTAATCATCATCAGCTCATCCGGATTGTCTATGGCAACCACTTTGAAATCAGCTGACGTGAATCGTTCCGGAAACTTCTTGCCGAACAATTCATTGAGCCTGTTGCGGGTATACGTGAGCATCTCATCACGCGACAGCAACAATGAAAAATCCGATAAGTTGAAAGCTCCTATCAGACCTTCCATCGACTCCGAATCAAGGTTTTCCCAAACGCCACTGTCCGTAAACAGCAATTTCGATTCGCTGTGATTGACCAGATGGTGGATCATATCTGGCTTAAATTCATTAAGGATAGGCACGGCGACCACACCATAAGTGAGAGCTCCTAAAAACGCCACAGACCATTGCGCGGAATTGCGGCCGCAGATAGCAAGTTTATCACCGGATTTCAGCCCACAACGTTCAAAAATAATGTGTAGCTTGGTGATCTTGCGTGCCACATCCTTATAACTGTATGATACGCCGTCAAAATCCGTAAGCGCCGGGAGTTCCCAATTAGAAGTAATTGACTGTAATATATATTCGTTTAACGTTGCCTTTCTATCCATAAACAGTAGAGAAATCTTTTGATTTTACTCGACAAAAGTAGTGAATAATCTGTAACCCGACATCATTTAGTGCGTAAAAACACACGTTTTTCAAAAAGAAGTGAGTAAATTTGCATCCGGATTCATGAATCAAACCATCAACAAAAAATGAATAGTAACCTATTTTTCGGATCGATGCTTGCGTTAGCCGCTGCATCGTGCGCCAACGCCACAGAACCCGCCAATTGCACATTATCCGTCAATCTATCTCCCGACGAAGATGGCATATATGTCTATCTGACCGACTATGACAGCGGCGTAAAAGTCGACAGCGCTCTTGTAGACAACGGAATGGCAAAATTTGAAGAGCATGTCGACACGCCCTATTATGCACGCCTTCTCATCGAGGGTCAGCGTCTTGGCGATATCTTTATCGAACCGGCTCAGATCTCGGTCAACCCGACAGAGCATAAAATTGAAAGCAACGGGAAACTTTATAGTTCTCTGGAAAACATGCAGAAGGATCTTGGCGCTATCGTGTCTGAATTCCGTGCACTTCCCGATGATTCCACTTCGACTGAACGCGCCGAAGCACTTGGCAAACGCTACGACACCATATTGGATTCGACCATGAACGCCAACATCGACAATGCTCTCGGATATTTGCTTTTCATTTCTGCCATACAAAGCTATGACCTCGGCGAACTTGACGAAGCATTGGTCAAATATCCCCATTTCAAAAAATCGCAACGTGTAAGCCGCTCCCGCGAGCATCTTATTGTTAAAGATGAAACCTCCGTAGGGCACAAATACAAAGATTTTGCCATAACCAACGATGGTAAGACTCAACGTCTAAGTGATTTCCTTGGTTCGGACCACTATACTCTCGTCGATTTTTGGGCCAGCTGGTGCGGTCCATGCATCCGTGAGTTAAGCGTAATCAAGAAACTATATGAAAAATATAACGGTAAAGGCATCAATTTCCTTGGCGTAGCTGTTTGGGACGAGCCTCAAAATACCGTCAAAGCCATTGAAGAGCATCAGATACCATGGGACGTGATCATTAACGCACAGACAATTCCTACTGATCTCTATGGCATTTCAGGCATTCCATGCATAATTCTCATCGCGCCCGACGGAACCATTGTGAGCCGAGACCAGCAAGACGAGAATCTTGTGCGTGATGTCGAAGCAGCCATGGCAGAATTCAACAAAACGACTGAATGACAATACGTCGGTTATCGTTACATATCCGGCATTACAATATAACAGGACAATGATTGAAAAAATCAACAATCTTAAAGCAGAAATTGCTACCCTTACAGCATCAAACGATGCTGATGTCGAAGCTTTGCGCATTAAATATCTAAGTAAAAAAGGTGTGATATCGCTGCTTTTCAACGATTTCCGCACCGTTCCGGCAGAGCAGAAACGAGCTATAGGTCAAGCGCTCAATGAACTTAAGACGCTTGCCACAGAAAAAATCAACCTATTGCGTGAGGAACTTTCCGATAAAGACAATGGCGAGTCTGCGATTGATCTTTCACGCACTCCGGCAATGATGCCTCTCGGCTCACGGCATCCGCTGTCTATTGTCCGCAATGAAATCGTTTCGATCTTCTCCCGACTCGGATTCACCGTTGCCGAAGGGCCGGAAATCGAGGACGACTGGCATGTGTTTTCGTCCCTTAACTTCGCTGCCGATCATCCGGCACGAGATATGCAGGACACATTTTTTATCAAACGCAATCCCGATGTGCTTCTTCGCACCCACACCTCATCGGTACAATCGCGCGTAATGGAACACAGCCAACCGCCAATCCGCATCATCTGCCCGGGTCGAGTATATCGAAACGAGGCCATATCGGCTCGAGCTCATTGCTTCTTCCATCAAGTAGAAGCTTTATATGTCGACAAAAACGTTTCGTTCGCTGATCTCAAGCAGACATTGCTCTATTTCGCGCGTGAAATGTTCGGTCCCGAAACGAAGATACGCCTGCGCCCAAGCTATTTCCCTTTCACCGAACCTTCGGCGGAAATGGATATTTCGTGTAATCTTTGCGGCGGTAAGGGATGCTCCTTCTGCAAACATACGGGATGGGTGGAAATTCTCGGATGCGGGATGGTTGATCCGAACGTGCTCGATGCATGCGGCATCGACTCGAAGATATATAGCGGATTCGCTCTCGGCATGGGCATTGAGCGTATCACCAATCTGAAATATCAGGTGAAGGATCTGCGCATGTTCTCTGAAAACGACCGTCGTTTTCTCGAGCAATTCCAGAGCGCCCGATAATCGGCATCAACAATGGCAGCGTTGTTGGAAATCGCACTTGTGGCCATTGGCGGAGCTGTCGGATGCGTGAGCCGATACGAGGCCGACCAGCTGAACATTTTCGCCGACAAGATCTACAATACCCTTTTCATAAATATCACAGGATGCCTTTTGATCGGCATCCTGTGGTCATTATTGGACAAAGCGAATGCCACATCCGGGCTTATTTACCGGACTGCCGTGACCGGCTTGCTCGGAGGATTCACCACATTCTCGGCTTTCTCACTTCATCCCGTCCTGATGATGCGCGACGGCAACATTTCAGCGGCTCTCCTTTATGTTCTGCTCAGCGTAGCCGGAGGTATCGCCGCATGCGCCGCAGGGCTTTTTATCACAGACAAAATGATCAATTGATTTATCTCATCTCTCCATAATCATCATGAAAATTGCCGAACGCTACAAGAAAGTGATCGATTGGTTTCAGCAGACAATGCCGATTGTAGAAACCGAGCTACACTATAGCGACCCATATCAGCTGCTTGTTGCCGTCATCCTTTCCGCACAATGTACTGATAAACGAGTCAATATTGTCACACCGCCCCTTTTCGAAGCATATCCAACCGCCTACGATCTCGCCAAAGCGAATGTCGACGACATTTACGACTACATCCGTAGCATATCCTATCCCAACAACAAGGCTCGCAATCTTCTTGGAATGGCGCAAGTTCTGGTTGACCGCTACGGAGGAGTGGTTCCGTCTGAGATAGAGGACCTTCTGACGTTGCCCGGAGTCGGCCGGAAAACAGCTAACGTGATCTTATCAGTGGTTTTTGGCAAAGCGGCGATGGCTGTTGATACACATGTATTCCGTGTCAGCGAAAGAATTGGACTTACCACCGGAAGCAAAAGTGTCCTTCAGACGGAAAAGGCTCTCACAAAACATATCCCCGGCCAACTCATTCCAAAAGCCCATCACTGGCTCATCCTGCATGGGCGATACGTTTGTAAGGCTCGCCGACCGGAATGTGGCAGATGCGGTCTTACTCCAGTTTGCCGATATTATCAACAAAACGCCAATGAGTGACAAATTTCTGACGACTGTATCGAGCAACATTTGTCGATATCGATTGCTGGAGGAGAGTGATCGTCCGGTCGTGGTCGCTCTCAGCGGAGGAGCTGATTCCGTGGCATTGCTGCATGCACTTGCGTCGCTTGGGTACAGATGTATTGCCGCCCACTGCAACTATCATCTGCGGGGAGAGGAAAGCAATCGCGACGAGCGTCATGCCATAGGCACATGCCATAAATTGGGCATAAAATGCCTCATAAATCATTTTGATGTCCCCGCATACAGGGAAATTAATAAAGGCACATCGCTCGAAATGGCTTGTCGCGACTTGCGTTATCGGTGGTTTGGCTTATTACTTGAAGAATTCGACGCACAGGCCGTAGCGGTGGGGCACAATGCCGATGACAATATCGAAACGATGCTCCACAATATCTTCAGAGGCACAGGAATAACCGGGGCAAAGGGCATGGAATATCGCAATGGCTGTAATATAATTCGTCCGATGCTTAATATCCCCCGTCGGGATATTGAGAACTACCTTTTGCAAAACGGCCTTGACTTTATCACTGACAGTTCCAATCTCACATGTGATTTCAACCGCAACCGCATCCGTAACATTATCCGTCCGGCAATTGACGAAGCATTCCCCGGCGCATTGTCAGGCATGACATCAACTCTTGAGATGATGCGTGAAAACGACGCGTTTTATCGTCAGACTATTGAGGAAAAACGCCTCGTTTACATGTCCGATAATTGTATTGACCTGCACAATCTCATCAAAAAGGAACCATTGTGCGCACTCCTCATATATGAATGGTTCCGCAAGAACGGACTGAGCCGCACTCAGGCCGACAATATCATCTCGTCGGCGTCAACCTCCGGCGCACAATTTCTCGCGGGTGGTAAGATATGGACGGTAAATCGCGGGCATCTGACAGTAACGGATCTGTCAGAACAATATCCGGATGATTTCGATGTTTGCTTCGAAATCACACGCATTTCTTCCTCGGAAATAGATTACTCCAACCCCTACATTGTGTTTTTCGACGAAACCGTGACCGACGGCGAGCCTCTGACATCCCGTACGTGGAAGATCGGAGATCGAATGAAGCCCTTCGGGATGAAAACGACGAAGAAAGTAAGCGACATCTTTTCCGATGCCAAAGTTTCTGTCATTGATAAGAAACGAATTCCACTACTTATGAAAGGAAATGATATCCTGTGGATACCGGGATTACGCCGATCGGATTTATATAGTGTGACTCCCGACGCTAAAAAATGTATTTCCATACGATACACCGGACGTCGCCCTGATATCCGGATACCCTCCACACCATTGAATTTCAATGCTTAATCTCGCACCAACCGGTTAACATGTCGGAGACTCAAAGTAACTAAATTTTATTAATTACATAAGTCTACTTACAATTATCCCGACGTTTTTACATACCTTTGTATTAGACAAACATTCAACTTAGAAAATGACATGAACCGAAAAGGCAAACTATATTTCCGTTATGGCACAATGGGCTCGGCCAAAACAGCGCTCTTACTCACACAGGCCTACAATTTTGAAGAACGCGGCATGCGCTACATTTGCCTGAAACCTGTCATTGACACTCGCGACGGCAGAAATGTCATCAAATCGCGAATTGGTATAGAACGTGAATGCCGGTGGATTTATCATGACACAAACATCTATGAACTCGCACAGGAACTCTTCGAAGAAAATATGGTGATCATTGACTGGATTCTCGTAGACGAAGCACAGTTTCTTACGGCCGAACAGGTAGACCAACTGGCACGAATAGTAGACGATTTCGGAAGCAATGTCATATGTTATGGACTCCGCACCGATTTTCAAAGTCATCTTTTCGAGGGGTCTCGCAGGCTTTTTGAGATTGCCGACACAATTGATGAGATTAAGTCGACATGCAATTGTGGCCGCAAAACAATCATCAATGCCCGAATAGACACCAAAGGTGATTTCGTTGAAGAAGGCGCTCAGGTCGAGATTGGCGGCGATGACCGTTATATAGCCGTGTGCCGTAAATGTTGGCGCAACAAACGCATTGAGCAATCAACGCGTGACGCACTCCCGTTTCTTGAATTAAACATTCGAAAATGATCAAAAAAATCCTTCTCTCCATACTCCTTGTTATAACGCTTTTTTGCATTATTCCAGCTCATGCCAGCCAACCGATAGAAACGCTTGAGTATAAGGTAATTTATCGCTGGGGTCTGGTAAACAAACAAGCGGGAAGAGCCATTTTTTCACTTTATAATCATGGGAGTGGACAATATAGGGCTGAAATGTTTGCCCGCACAGAACCTTGGGCCGACCATTTCTTCTCAGTGCGTGACACCCTAATCTCAACATTCTCCTCTTCTACATATTTGCCAATATCATACAACCGCATCGCCCATGAAGGCGGACGATATGCCGCCGATATCGTAAAGTTCAGCATAAACGGACGCACAACCTCGGCTCATTGCACACGACTGCGGCGTGGGAAAAAAGATAAGACGATATCAAAATCGGAAAGTGACCTGAAAACCGAGGGTGATGCTGTCGACCTGCTATCATCCTTTTATTATCTTAGGGCTCTTGATCTTAACAACATGAAGCCGGGAAACGTAACGACGGTCAGCATTTTCTCCGGAAAACGTAAAGAAACTTTACGCATCACATATAATGGCATCGAAACCATCAAGATTGACGGGCGGAAACATGTCACCCATAAAGTGACATTCACTTTTACTTCCGGCGCTGAAAAAAACACATCCGATCCCATTCGTGCGTGGCTTTCGACAAGCCCGGGAAATATTCCGTTAAAACTTGAAGGCCAATTAAAGATAGGTAAGGTGCAATGTATCTATACCGGTCATTGACATTAACCATTATTACCAATCAGAACCATGACAGCAATGCGCTTGTATTCATTGATTATGTTCGCGACAACATTCTGCACGCTTTCTTCCGGTGCTTCACAGATTCAAGACAAGCCCCGACATCTTACGGTCGTTTACACGACTGATGTTCACGGCAATTTTTTCCCATATGATTTTATCCGGCTCCAGCCGGCAGACGGAAGCATGGCGCGTGTCGCCGCCTATATAGAGAATCTACGGGCCTCAGGCGGAGAGGACAATGTAGTTTTGCTTGACAACGGCGACATATTGCAAGGACAACCGACGGCCTATTACTATAACTATATCGATACAGCTGCAGTGAATATCGCATCTGCGATATATGATTTCATGCACTATGACGCGGCAACAATCGGCAATCATGATGTTGAAACCGGGCATCCCGTATATGACAAATGGAAACGGCAGACAAGCACGCCCATACTTGGTGCCAACGTCATTGACAAAGCAACCGGCCTCCCCTACTTCAACCCTTACACAATTGTAGATCGGGGGGGATTGAAAATCGCGGTGCTCGGGCTGCTTACACCGGCCATACCGGCATGGTTGCCTGAAAATCTTTGGAGTGGTCTGGAATTTCTTCCCATGAAAGAAACAGCCCGAAAATGGATTGGCATCATCAAAGAAAAAGAAAATCCGGATATAATCATCGGTCTGTTTCATTCAGGGCACGATTCATCGAAATCGACTGCCGGTTACCGCGAAAATGAATCGCTTGTTGTGGCACGCGAAGTGGAAGGGTTTGATGCCGTCTTAATGGGTCACGACCATCAGTTATATTGCGATACAGTGATGACGCCCGGTGGCCATAAAGTATGTGTGCTGAATCCGGCAAACAATGCAATGAATGTCGGAATACTCGATATTTCGGAATCGGCCCCCGGAGAATTTAATATAGGTTGCCGAATCGATGATGTCACCAAGCTTAATCCTTCACAAACTTATATGGCCCGCTTTTCCGGATGTCATAGTGATGTGACCGAATTTGTAAACCGACGCATCTCAGAGATTTCCGATTCCATTACCACTCGAGATGCCTTCTTCGGTCCATCCGCATTCATGACGCTGCTGCACAGACTGCAACTTGAAATATCCGGTGCCGACATCTCAATGGCCGCTCCGCTCACCAGTGATGGTGTGATCGCTGCCGGAGATATGCGGGTCGCCGACATGTTTACTCTTTATAAATACGAGAACTTCCTCTGCACACTTCGGCTCACGGGCAAAGAAATAAAAGATTACCTTGAGTTCTCATATTCCTTATGGACTGACACCATCAGTAATGCAAATCCCCATCTCATAAAATACGCATCCCACTCACCGACACCAGCCGACAATCGTTTAAAAAATCCTTCATACAATTTCGATTCCGCCAGTGGAATCATCTATACGGTCGATATCACCAAACCGAAAGGACAAAAAATAAATATTGTTTCACTATCGTCCGGCGAGCCTTTTGTGCCGGATTCCGTTTATACCGTAGCGGTCAATTCATATCGTGCCGGCGGTGGCGGCGATCATCTCACTCTCGGCGCAGGCCTGTCGATACCTGAATTAAAAAAACGCGTCATCACCTCAACCGACAAGGATCTTAGATATTATCTTATGAAAGCGATAGAACGACGTGGTCGGTTAGAGCCGGAAGTCGAAAACAACTGGAGTTTCATTCCCACTGACAAGGCGGCTGAGGCTATTGCTGTAGATCGGGTTATCCTTTTTGGCCCTAAATCATCCAAGAACCAGAAATAATTGTTGCAGCCCCTCTTTTTCGGTCAGCACATAAATACTATATCATCGGAATTTAGTATTTTTGCCTTGATATGATTCTGAAAAATCGAATATACCGCAGCATCAGCGCCATTCTTATCATATTCATGAGTATGGCGGGGTGCATACAATTCCACCATCACGATTGCGATGGTGACGCATGCCTGGCGTTGTCAGTAACTGAACTCGATTTATCAGAATGGAAAAGCACTATCGGTTGCCATGCAAGGCATTTCAGATGCCATGAATCCGACAGGAAACATCACACTCATTCATGTGATGAAGATTGCGGTTTGCATCTTTCCGGCACTACCGATGCCGGAACTTCAATCAACAAACGCCATGGATTGGCTTCCATTCATATAATTTTCAAGATCTTTTGGGCGGACATAATAGGTTTCATATGTCATCGGCCGACAATCCAAAGCTTGACATTGACCGACGATCTAAGCCTGTTTCTACCGCAAGCAATCATTTTTTTGACAGTTGACACACGGGGAGCGCCGGTTTGACATCATATCGGCCGCAAACGGAATGGGCCGGTATATATCCCAACATATAACTCCATCCCGAAAATGTCAATTGCAAATGAAATCCATATTATTTCAAATCAGCCTGTCGCTGCTTGTCGCGACAATGGTTTTATCGTGTTCAGACAATCATAAGACTGAATCGGCTTCTCATAAAGAAGAAGCAAAACACGACGGTGAAATATTCATCGAACCCGATGATGCAAAAAAATTCGGACTGATGACAAAAACCGTCAAAATGCAAACACTCAAAGATATAATAAGAGTGTCCGGACGCATAATGAACTCATCATCGGATGAATCAACTATCGTGGCCGCAAACCCGGGCGTGGTGCGCATAGCTGATAAAATCAATGTTGGTTGCGAAGTTGACGCAGGAACCCGAATTGCGACCATAACACCGGAAGCCGTGGCTGGTAACAATCCGACTGCCGTGGCACGCGCGGCAGTCAACGCCGCCAAACGCGAAGTTGACAGGCTGAAGCCATTGTTCGATGAAAGAATTGTCACCCGTCGGGAATATGATGCGGCAATAGCCGCATATCAGACAGCCTTAGCCGCATATTCACCGGCCGCAGCTTCGAATTCGGCAGTTTCACCATTTAAAGGGATAATCACATCAATATACGTAAAAACCGGTGACTATGTTGAGGCAGGAACACCGCTGGCTATCGTTGGCAGATCTTCCTCGCTTCTTCTTCGAGCCGACCTTCCTGAAAAATACCGCAGCAACATCGCCGACATCGAAAGTGCGGATTTCCGCACATCATATTCCGATCAATGGATTAATATTGACTCATTGCATGGGAAAAAGAATACGGCAGACACTTCAGTTGGGATTGCTTCCGAAGCTGGGTATATACCTGTCTATTTTACGTTTGCCAACAACGGACAACTGGCTGCCGGCGATTATGTGGACGTCTGTCTGCTTTTATCGTCAGATAAACAAGCCATCGCCATACCCGACGAGGCAATAGTCGAGCAAATGGGCAATTATTTTGTTTACCTAAAATCCGGCGATCATTCCTATGAAAAACGCCGTATCGAGAGGGGACAAAGCAACGGAACACAGACACAAATCACAAGCGGACTCCGTGAAGGCGACATAATCGTCACTAAAGGCACGACCATAGTTCGACTCGCCGAAACAAGCGATGTCATTCCTGAAGGACATTCTCACACTCACTAACACACTACCGCCATGCTTGATAAAATCATCAGTTTTTCATTGCGGAACCGGATAATAGTGTTGGTCGCGACAGGAATCATCATGCTTTGGGGCTGTTTTACAATGCTGCGCATTGATATAGATATTTTCCCAGACCTTAACGCTCCGACAGTCGCCATAATGACCGAAGCTCCCGGAATGACGCCGGAAGAAGTTGAGAAGATGGTCTCCTACCCTATAGAAACAGCTCTTAACGGAGCGACAGACGTGAGAAGAGTGCGGTCGTCGTCGGCAACCGGATTTTCTATTGTGTGGGTTGAGTTTAATTGGGATGCCGATCCTTATATCGCACGTCAGATTGTTTCAGAAAAATTAGTTTCTGTCACGGGATTATTGCCACCCGGCACCGGTACGCCTACTCTCGGGCCACAATCGTCGATTCTTGGAGAAGTAATGATTATAGGACTCACATCGACATCCGACAGCATATCGACAACGCAACTCCGTACAATAGCTGACCGAGCAATTGCTCCACGCTTGCTCGCGCTTGGTGGTGTGGCCCAGGTATCTGTGATCGGCGGTGATGTCGCCGAATATCAGATCTGCCTCTCGCAAGAGCGCATGAAGCATCTGGATGTAACTCTTGAAGAAGTGCG
Source organism: uncultured Porphyromonadaceae bacterium (assembly GCA_905193485.1). Lineage (GTDB taxonomy): Bacteria > Bacteroidota > Bacteroidia > Bacteroidales > Muribaculaceae > Paramuribaculum. The sequence continues at coordinate 13,904 of CAJJOX010000030.1, forward strand.
TCAAGCAGTTACAGACATCAATAGCAATCGTTCCGGAGGAGTTATTTACGATTACGGCAACGAATATCTCATAAAAATCGATATGCACACCACCGCAACCGATCAATTGTCAAAAAGCGTCATCCGATCCGACGAACGTGGCGTGATAACTATTGGCGATGTAGCGACTGTTTCAATGGGGACTAAGTCGCCAAAACTCGGCGTTGCATCGGAGCGTACAAAACCGGCTGTACTTATGACCGTAGCAAAGCAGCCGGCGACAAGCACGACCAAACTCACTGCAAACATCGAAACTACGCTAAAGAGCCTTACGCCCTCACTGCCAAATGACATCAATATCTCGACTGATATCTTCCGGCAAAGCGACTTTATCGATAATTCGATAACCAACCTTCAAGTGTCATTATTCGAAGGTGCGATATTTGTCATTATCGTGTTGTTCATTTTTCTGATGAACTTCCGGACGACGCTGATTTCCGTTGTCGCGCTCCCGATTTCCATTATTGTCACCATATTGATTCTGAACTGCTTTGGTCTGACAATAAACACCATGAGCCTCGGAGGCATAGCCATTGCAATTGGTTCATTGGTCGATGATGCGATTGTCGACGTGGAGAACGTCTACCGTCGGCTGCATATAAACGCCCAACTTCCGGAAGATGACCGCCTGACCTCAAGAGAAGTAGTATTTGAAGCCTCGCGTGAAGTTCGTTTACCGATCCTTAATTCAACCTTAATTATTGTCGCCAGTTTTCTGCCCCTTTTCTTTCTTGACGGCATAGAGGGACGAATGCTCATCCCGCTCGGCATATCGTTTATAACAGCTCTTATAGCGTCCACTGTAGTTGCATTGACAGTCACACCTGCCCTATGCAGTTTCCTTTTAGGCCGTAATGCCGATAGCAGGCAATTGCAACGTGAGCCTCTGGTGACGCGCGTTGTTGTAAAAGCCTATAGAAGGTCTTTAATCGCCGTGATGCGTCATCGAGTCGCGGCACTGACGGCTACGGCTCTGCTTCTTGTCGGTGCACTTATATGTTTTTTCATGTCGGGGCGCGGGTTCCTTCCATCTTTCAACGAAGGATCGCTCACCATCAATGTCAGTACTCTCCCGGGGATCTCGCTTGAAGAAAGCGACCGCATCGGACGCGAAGCTGAACGAATCATACTTTCTTTACCGGAATTCACGACTACAGCCCGAAAAACAGGGCGTGCTGAACTGGATGAGCATTCGTTAGGCGTCAACGTTTCGGAAATCGAAGCTCCCTACACTCTTTC
>CAJJOX010000031.1 GCA_905193485.1 uncultured Porphyromonadaceae bacterium
CCGATGGATACGCTTTGAGGCGCATCGCAACACCGACGCTCACTGTCGCCACCGGTAAGACATAGTTCGACGTATAATAGCCGCCGTCAATAATTGAGCTGTCGATAGGCGTGATCCTCTGATAGCCTTCGGGCACGCCATGAATGCTCACTGCCATCTGCATCCCCTGATGCATGGCAAGCGCATTCTCGTCTATCACCGGCATCGCGGCCGTCACTTCGCCGAGAGTGCGGAGTGTGGATGCCAGCGAGTCGGCCGCCGTGATCACTTTCCCCGTAACGGGTGTGATCTTGATCTGCGGATCGCATTTCGACATGCGGCTGACTGCCATATCGCTGAAGCCGTTGAACACCGACAGGACGCATACAATGGCCGCAGTGGCGACAGCGACACCTGCCATTGACACTATCGAGATGATATTGACGGCATTATGGCTTTTTTTTGAGAACAGATAGCGCAGGGCTATGCGGAGCGATGTCAACATTGCGGCGTTGTCAGACTGATGAGTGTGATGAATGAAATGACGGCGCCAGGGCGTTATTCTTCTGCGGAGGGATGTGCCTGTGCGTCTTTCTCGAGCAGTGTGTCTATTTTTTCGATATAGTCCAGTGAATCGTCGAGATAAAATGCAAGCTCCGGTGTCTTGCGCAACTGATAGCGCACTTTCTGTGCCAGTTCATAACGGATGGTCTTGGCGCTGCGGTTGATGCTTTCGATCATTTCAGGCGCTTTTGCGCTGGGAAACACCGAAAGATACGCCTTGGCTATGCTGAGGTCCGGTGATACCCTGACGGCGCTGACCGACACGATCACGCCGTGGGTCTTGGCGGTTTGCTGACGGAAGATCTCGCTCAGCTCTTTCTGGAGCAGGCGCGCTATTTTTGCTTGACGGGTTGATTCCATAATAATATTTTTTAAGTTGGACGTTTGTCATAAAAAACGTTCATATGGCGCGTTTGGCTCACAAAGTTACGATTTTTTTGTCAAAGAGGCTGTCTGAGCGTGTCACGTGATGTTGCGCATACGCAAAAATTTGCGTAAGTTTGCGATATTAATAATATTTTATCTCGATTAACAATAATATCTCGAAATGAAACCGAAATATAAACGAGTGCTGCTGAAGCTCAGCGGCGAATCGCTCATGGGTGCGCAAGGCTACGGCATAGATGCCGTGCGTCTTGGCGAATATGCCGCTCAGATTATGGCCGCAGTTAATGCCGGCGTACAGGTGGCTGTCGTGATAGGCGGCGGCAACATTTTCCGCGGCCTCCAGGGAGCCGCAAAAGGCTTCGACCGCGTGAAAGGCGACCAGATGGGCATGTTGGCCACAACGATCAACTCTCTGGCCCTTAGCTCGGCGCTTGAAGCGATAGGCCAGCCGGCACGCATGTTCACCGCAATCAACATGTATCCTATCGGCGAGCACTATAGCAACCGGCTCGCCATCGAAACGCTCGAGCGCGGATGCGTTGCCATTATCGCGGGCGGAACAGGCAACCCTTTCTTTACCACCGATACAGGCAGCGCGCTGCGTGGAATCGAGGTGGGTGCCGATGTCATGCTCAAAGGCACACGTATCGACGGCGTCTACACTGCCGATCCCGAAAAAGATCCCACGGCAGTGAAATTCGACAAAATCACTTATGGCGAAGTACTCAGCCGGGGACTTCGTGTGATGGATCTGACCGCGACAGCGCTTTGCAAGGAAAACGGTTTGCCTATCATCGTGTTTGATATGGACACCCCTGGTAATCTCGCACGGGTGCTCGCCGGCGAACCGATCGGCACGCTTGTCTATTGACCAGCATCCCGCCGCAATCCTGAACAATCATCAAAAAACACAATCATAATGGACGTAAAAGACTATCTTAATCCCGCTGAGGAAAAAATGGAGATGGCCGTGGCCTATCTTGACGAGTCGTTATCACACATTCGTGCCGGAAAGGCAAGCGCAAAGCTCATCGACGGTATACGTGTGGAATACTACGGCAGCGCCGTGCCCGTCAGCAATGTGGCCAATGTGTCGGTGCCTGATGCACGCACTATCGCCATCACCCCCTGGGAGAAATCAATGTTTAAGGAAATCGAGAAAGCTATCATCAATTCAGAGCTGGGCATAACTCCCGAAAACAACGGGGAGGTGATCCGCCTCTGCATCCCGCCGCTTACCGAAGAGCGCCGAAAGACACTTGTCAAGCAGTCGAAAGCCGAAGCTGAGAATGCCAAAGTGTCGGTGAGAAACGCACGCCGCGACGCCATCGACGGTCTTAAGAAAGCTATCAAGCAGGGCTTGCCCGAAGATGTCGAAAAAGATGCCGAAGGCACAGCACAGAAGCTTCACGACAAATACATGAAACGTATCGACGAGCTTTTTGCTGCCAAAGAAAAAGAAATCCTCACCGTGTGATCGGCGAGTGGCAGGCGGATGAAAGACCTGCCCGTAATGCGATAACAGACGAGGCCGTCCCGATCGGGGACGGCCTCGTTGTTGTCTGCCGATGAAGGCAAGGTCAGGGAATGGCAATTTTGAAGCCCTCGCTGCTGCCTTGGTTGCGCACGTTGACGATGTAGATGCCGTGAGTCAGGGATGAGGCATCGATGGTGCGATTGTCGGGAGTGATGGCGTAGGTGCCGACGAGTGTCCCGGTCATAGTATGGATGCTCGCTGTGGCATTGCCCGTGGTGACACAATAGATCTCGTCGGTCGACTGATCAAACCACACCTTTGTTTCCGAGCCGTCTACAGCCACTTCGTCAATCGCTGCCGCGCGGTTGATGGCTTCCAATATGCCGGCATAGGCGTTGAGCTTGCCGTAGCCGTATTGGTTGCCGGCTTCCGATCCGGTATAGCTGTCGCGGTCTGATGTCTTGGCTATGATCTCGCGGACGTCGCTCGGCGAGAGATCGGGATTGGCTTCGAGCCATAGGGCGATTGAGCCGGTGACGGCCGGGGTGGCCTGCGATGTGCCCATCGACAGCTCGAAATAATATTTGTTGCCGTCGTTGTCGGTGACTGTCGGGAAGTAGTCTTTATAAGATTGGGCGGTGCAATATTTGTTGAACCCCGAAACGGTGATGCATCCGGGAGCCATGACGTCGGGTTTCATGCGGCCGTCGGCTGTCGGGCCGATGCTTGAGAAGCAGGAGCGGCGACCCGTTTCAAAATCATAGCCTATGCCTTTGATCATGCTTCCGACATCGAGCGTTCCCCCCTCGGGAAGCAGGCTGCCTCCGGCCGGGATGACCATAAGCGAGTCGCTGTCGTAGGATCCTACCGATATTACTGCGTCTGACGTGCCGCCGATTTCACCGACGGAGCAGGAGTTGTCGCCGTCGGTAAATCCGGCAAGACCGCTGCTGATAAAGTAGTTGTTGTTTACACATTGCCACATATGTATTGTCGTGCCGGGCTTGCCATGTACGATGATGGCCTGTTTTCGGTCATCGGCGAGTCCATAGACATAGCTTTCGATGGTCATCTGCGGAGAACTGTTGCCCTCAACCACTACCGGCGACATCAAGAGTGAGATATCGGTGACAGTGCCCTCGGTCAGTGAGTGATAGTCTGCTTCCGAATTCATCGTTATCTCGCCGGTGGTTTTCATCACGCGACCTTTGCGGAGGGGGTTGACGATAGCTCCTTCAACGGATATCTCCGAGCCCGGCGAAGCCCAGATATAGGTGTAGCTTGTCTTGGTGGTCGAGCTGCCATAGGCGAGCATGGTGCGCATGATTGTGTCGCCTTCAGTGAGTGTCTTGGTGCAGTGGAGATTGGTGACGGCTTCGTTGCCTGCGGCACCCACCAGGATGTGACCGGGTCCGGCAAGCGTGCCGAAAGCCTGGTCAAGAAGCGAGTTGCCGTCGTGCGGGCCGTTGTGAGAGCCGAGGCTCATGTTGACAACGGCCGGCTTGCCTTGTGAGTCGGCGTAGTCGAAGATATACTTGATGGCGTCGATGATATTGGTGTCGGAGCCGAGATTGACACTTACGAGCACCAGTTCCGATTCCGGAGCCATGCCGTAGTAGGGCGTTTCGGCCGGTGAGCCGGCAGCTGTGGTGGTGGTGTGGGTGCCGTGATATTCATCGGCATCGGTTTTGGCACTGTTCATTTCGGCGAATGTAGTGTATTCGGCGCCATAGCTGAAGCCTTCGGGAGTCTTGCCGTAGCCGTTCTGATTCCATACGCGGCTCACGCGCAGACGGTCGTTGCCGTCGTAAGTGCGGAATGCGGCGTGTGTGAATTCAAATCCAACGTCGATCATGCCCACGATCACGCCGTTGCCGCGATATTCCTGCGGCAGCGAGCCGTGATTGGGGTGTTCGCTGAACATCACTTCATTGACTTTCACTTTCCCTCGCACGAGGTTGTTGGTCAGGTTTACCTTTCGGCCTACTTCGATGCGGCTTACTCCCTCGATTTCAACAATGTCGGGAATTATGCCGACGGGCATTGTCACTGTGGCGATGTCGCCGGTCACGGTATTCACTTCGCCGCCTGCGTCGAGGATAGCGGTGATCACCGACGGATCGGAGAATTTGACAAATGCGTTTACGCTGCTCTCGGTGTCGACCGTCGACCGGAGATCGCGGATCGTTTTTATTGCGCGGGTATCGGTGCCGCGGTCTATTGTGCGGTGCTTGAGAAGGAGGAGTTCGGTTTCAGGCGACAGTTTCTGTCCCATGCCCTCCGACGCGGAGAGCATGAGAGCTGAAAATGCCAGTAAAAGATATTTGTTCATGATGGTTTCAATTGTTTTTAATTCACAGTCCCTTTCCAGTGGAGGGTATAGTGTTCTTTGGTTCCAAGCTCACTGCCGGAATAGTTGGTGTAGGAATTTACGAAGTCGACGAAAATCTCATATTCGTTGTCGCTCAGCTTGTCGACGCGTATTGTGCCGTTGTCAACATGGTTTTTATACGGATATGAGCCTTCGGTACTTTCGTATGACGGGTAGAGCTGGATCGAGCCGAACCGGATGTAGAATACTTCGCTGTCGAACGACGTGAGGCTCAGAGTTCCTTTGTCGACAATTGCTTCATCTTTGAATTCAAGCGACATCGTGTCGTAGAAGGAATCAGACGAGAAAGTGAATTTCGTGCCCGGATAACGCGCCGTGTTGTAAGTGCTTACCGATGATTTTCTCACGCTCTGGATAGCATAGGAGGTCGATGACGAGCCGGTGCCGTCGATGATTACGAGCTCGTTGCCATACACTTTCTCGGGCACCATTTCGGCAACGGATTCCACATCGGTGGGTGTGCCGGAATATTCAGCTTTGAGTGTGGTGCCGTCACTGAATGTGGCGTTGATGTTGAGCGTGAGCTGTCGGCGGGTGGCGCGCCAGTTGTAGGAGATCGATCCGCCGGTGACTTCCGTCAGCGAGTCGACGGCTTGCGCATCTTCGTATTTATACAGTTTCAGCGAGTAGCTTTGCGAGCCTGTCAGATCGGTGATGCCGCCGGCATTGATGGCCGAAGCCGAAAGCGACAGATAGATACCGTATTCGCCGTCGGCCAGACCGGCAGGTTCGGCAGCGGCTACGGTGCCGAATCCTATCTGGGTCGAAGTGACGTCTCCCGACGGTATCACGCGGAACAGAGTGGGAATCGATTCGTAGGCATCCGTGATCATTCCCTCAGGGTTGGTGATGGTGAACGGGAGTGTCGCGGCATCGACAAAGCGTATGTTGGTCACATCCTTTACGGGGGCGACGGCATTGCCGTCGATCATCAGGGTTTCAATGCCTTCGACATCTGCGAATGTGCCGGTTGTCGTTTCGGTTATTGCCTTGCTGATTGTCCCGTCAGGCGTCGTGACGATGATTCTGTTGTTTTGCGCGGCCGCTGTCACGGAAAGCGAGAGCACGACCGACGCTATGATGTATGATGGTTTCATAATGTGGATTACTTGCTGATTTTTATTGCCGTGTCGGCTAATTTGATAATGTATATGCCTGTAGGCATGGCGGAGAGATCGAGGGTCTGTGTGGCGTCGTAGCTGCCGCATTCGGCGCCTGCGATATTATAGACCACAGCGGTGCCGCTGAATCCGGATATGCTGTAGCGGCCGTCGCCAAGTGATGTCACCTTGGGAACCGAGGTATCGGCGGCGATATCGCCGATGCCTGCGACGGTGTCCGGGTCATACATCAGTTTGACCGGACCCGTCCAGCTGCCTTTGACGAAGAATCCGTTGTCGGCTATCAGATCGATGTCGAACTGGTAGACGGTGTTGTCGGCAAACGTTTCGCCGAATGAGGCGGTTGAGATTTCAGGAATGGTGACGGTGACATGCCCTTCCTTGAACCATGCATAGTGATCCATTATATAGCTGCGGCCTTCTTCGAAATGCATGTAGACGGTGCCTGAGAAGTCTGTGCCTCCTCCGGCAGTGGAAACGAAATAGGTCTGGCCGAGCTTCCAGGGTTCATAATAATTTTCATAGCGGTCTTCCATGACCTCATATGAGCCGGGCTGGATGTATTGTGTGCCGGCCGGGCTGACGAACTCGAGGCGCATGATGTCGCCGCCGTTGTTGCGTTCGGGATCACGTCCCGAGCGGGAACCGATGTCGAGCGTGAAATACTGGCATCCGTTTTTCTGACCGGTCCAGACACGCGATATGGGGAGATCGTCGAGTGAGAGGTTGACGTCGTCCTCGATGGTCGACATGGCCGACTGTGTGCCGTCGTCGGAGTAATCGACAATCGGGCCTACGGGGCCGTCGTAGGAGAATGTGACCTTATAGCCACGGTCTGTGACGCCGTCAAGCAGTTCGATCTTGTAGCCGTTGGCCGACTCCTCGATTGTTATGGTGCCGGTTTTAAGATAGCCGTATGCGCTGGTGCCGTTGCCGTTGTTGTATTTTGACGAGTTGCGGTCCTGCAGATAGGTGCCCAGAGGAATTGTCTGACCCATGTAGTCGATTTCCTGGCATGCGCCTGCGGTGTTGCGTTCGAGGTCGCTCAATGGTGTGATGGGATATGTGCCCGGCTCGATTGCTATCTTTGTTTTGTCGGTGTATATTTTGCCTATAAGGTCGAGGCAGATCATCATCGAAGGATCATCGACGCCTGAGCCTTCTCCCGGGTCGACGGTGTAGAGCTGCACCATCATTGTGCCCCCCTTGTTGCTCTGGAACATGCCGTAGTAGAAGGCTCGTCCGGCAACAAATTCGATATTCTCCTTGTCCTCGTTGAGCTGCGTGTAGACAGACTGCTTTTCCGACGGATCGATAAACGGCAGCAGGCCGGTGTAAGTGATGCTGACTGTGGAGCCGTCGGTTGTCTTGGCTTCGGTGGTGAGGGTGTAGGAGCCCATGTTGTAGGTGACGGTTATGGGATTTGAGAGAGTAAACTCTTCGGTGATGTTGCCGTCGGCGTCATAATACTGGCATAGCGAGTAGTCGGTGATATATGTCAGTGCGGAGGGATCATCGGGGTATGGATCCTCGGCAGGAAGGTATGTGCCTGCCGGCAGCGATTGCGAGGTGTTGGGGTCATTGAAGAAGTCGATTGCCATCACCCAGCCGTTTGTCGCCGAAACCTTTCCGGCATTAGCGTTGTATCCGGCTGTTTCGGCATTTGACACTATGGTATAATATTCGGCCATATTGCCGTAGTTGGTGTTGTCGTAGTTGCACACCACGCACGACGAGAGTTCGATTTGTGTTGTCGTAGTTTCGAGTGTGCGGTTGTTGACCGACTGCGGCTTTATTTTGGCAAAGCCTGTTGCCGACGACGCGGTGGCGGTCAGCATTGCAAGAAATAATACTGATAATTTCATGATCATTTGGTTTGATGTTGCCGGTGTTATTTCACTATTTTCATTGAACGGTGTCCCGGAATCTCAACGAGATACACTCCGGCATTGAGATCGGAGAGCGAAACGACGGCTTCGCCGGCAACAGCTCTGACCGTGCGTACGCATGCTCCCGATATATTGAAAAGTTTCACTTCGTCGATGTTGGCGCCACGCACGATAAAATTATCTTTATCGGTGAACTCCACGGTGTAGTCGGCATCGGCGGCTATGTCCGCGATGCCTGTGATGGTGTTGTTGCCCTGTGCGAAGGTAAAGTTGGTCAGGCCTGAGCGTTCATAGCTTGCATTGATTCCCTTGTCGGTGCTGACGGTAAGGTCGGTGTCGCCGAATGTCACGACGGGATTGTCGGGCAGTTCAAAAAGGATAATGTCGCCGGAAGCGAAATTGAGTGAAAGGCATTGTGTTTCTTCGTCGGACGTCGATTGTGCCTGTGCACAAAGACCTGCGACAGAAAACAATGCGGATAGAAAAAGCGCGTAAAGTTTTCTCATATAAAAATGGTTTGGTGAATAATTGTGCCTGTTGGTGGCGTTACCGCACTATGTGATATGTTTTGCGTTAGTAATTGTTGCGCAAAACTAACATATTTTTAGCTAATACGCGCACAAAATGTCGCTTTTTAACACAATAATCCCGACGAATGTCATAAAATCTTCCCCAAATAATGACATGCAGAAGCCTCTTGTCAGAGCTGTCCGAGTTCGACAGCCACGGCCACACGCTCTATTATCGCGTCTTTTTCGTCACTATCGGGGCGGTAGTCGCCTTTGAGATTCACGCCGAAAAACCTGCCGAACGTCTGCCAGAATCCGGCACGAAACGAGCCGAGGAATGCTTTGATGATGTTGTAGCCGGATTGATTGGTTTCGCGTTTGATGAGTTTGATGAGCACTTGCGCCTGCGATTTGGTGAATGTTTTCAGCACCGGCTTATACTGCTTGAAGATGGCGCCTTCCATGCGTTGGAGATAGGCGTCGCGCTCTTTTTTGGTGGGAAAGGTTTCGATGTACTCGTAGGTTTCAAGCAGCGTTTCACAGATGAGTTTGGCGTAGGGGAGGGTCTTCTTCACATCGCGTACGGTGCGCCAGTAAAATTCTTCCTGCTTTTTGTTTTTGAACTTCAGCGGCGGAAAGACGGCAACTTCGTTGAGCACAATCATCTTCACCTCTTCCCCGTCGATTTCGGTCCGGTAATAACCGCGTGCGTTCCGGATGCGTCCGTCGCCCGGTTCAGGCATGGCGAGCAGATCCGGCTCTTGCGCCGAGGCGCATAAACCGGTCAGCAATATCGTTATGCCGAGAATGTGTTTCATAGACAGTTTGAAGATGGCTGCTGATAGATTAACGTTTGAACGGCACGGAAAGTGCCCGACCATCCGAAACTGTCTATTTTTTGACTGGAGGATAGTCGACGGTGTAGTGGAGGCCGCGCGATTCTTTGCGCTCTTTGGCCTGGCGCATGATCAGGTAGCCGACGTTGATGATGTTTCGGAGCTCGCAGATCTCACGAGATGCTTTGGAACATTTAAAGAGGCGTTCGGTTTCTTCGTAGAGAATGTCGAGGCGGTTCCAGGCACGGTCGAGGCGCAAATTGCTGCGCACTATGCCGACATATGCGCTCATTATCTGTCCGACTTCCTTGATGCTCTGTGTGATAAGCACCATTTCCTCGGGATGAGTGGTGCCTTCGTCGTTCCAGTCAGGCACATCGTGGCGCAGGTCGTAGTTGCTGATGGCATGTGAAGCATGCCGTGCGGCGGCGTCGGCGTAAACCACAGCTTCTATGAGCGAGTTGCTCGCCAGCCGGTTGCCGCCGTGCAGACCGGTGCATGAGCATTCGCCCACGGCATAAAGCCGGTGTATTGACGATTCGCCGTTGAGATCGACTTTTATGCCGCCGCACAGATAGTGTGCGGCCGGTGCCACGGGGATATAGTCTTTGGTGATGTCGATGCCGAGCGACAGGCATTTGTTGTAGATGTTGGGGAAATGGTGGCGCGTTTCGTCGGGATCTTTATGAGTGACGTCAAGATACACGTGATCGTCGCCGTGGAGCTTCATTTCGGAATCGATGGCGCGTGCCACTATATCGCGGGGAGCGAGCGACAGGCGCGGGTCGTATTTATGCATGAATTCTTCGCCGCGGAGGTTGCGGAGCACGGCGCCATAGCCGCGCATGGCTTCCGTGATGAGAAACGAAGGCCGGTCGCCGGGATGATAGAGGGCCGTCGGATGAAACTGGATGAATTCCATGTCGCTGACGGTGCCTTTGGCGCGATAGACCATCGCGATACCGTCGCCGGTGGCGACAAGCGGGTTTGTGGTGGTGGTGTACACGGCGCCGACACCTCCGGTGGCCATCAGAGTGACGCGGGCGAGAAATTTGTCGACGGTGCCCTCGGGGCTGAGGACATATGCGCCGTAGCATGTGATGTCGGGAGTGCGGCGTGTGACTATCCTGCCCAAATGGTGCTGGGTGATGATTTCAATGGCGAAATGGTTTTCGTAGATGTCGATGTAAGGATTCGCGCGCACTTTGCGTATGAGGCTCTGCTGAATTTCGTAGCCGGTATTGTCGGCGTGATGCAGAATGCGGAATTCGGAGTGGCCTCCTTCGCGGTGCAGATCGAAAGCGCCGTCCTCGCGACGGTCGAAATCGACTCCCCATTCAAGCAGCTGTCTGATCTGTTCGGGAGCGCCTTTCACCACTTTCTCCACGGCCTGTGGATCGCTGAGCCAGTCGCCGGCTATCATGGTGTCCTGTATATGCTTGTCAAAGTCATCCACTTCGAGGTTGGTGACCGATGCCACACCACCCTGTGCAAGAGCGGTGTTTGCTTCATCGAGCGTGGTTTTGCACACCAGTGCCACTTTGGTGTCGGGACCGGCGACTTTCAAAGCGAAGCTCATGCCGGCTATTCCCGAACCTATCACGAGATAATCATATTCGTAAGTCATCGTCGGAAGATCTTGTTGATGCTGCAAATGTAATCAATATTTCCGGTGGTGACAAAAGAAAGTGAGGGAAGAGGGGCATTACATCACAAACGTAGAGCATTTTGTCGCATAATCGTCAGTGATGTTTTGAAATAGAAGATGAAAGAGATATCTTTGCGGCATCGAAAACTCCAAAACACAACAAGACAATGAAACACAAAATCAACACTTTTTTCCGTTGCCTGACACTTGCGGCAGTGCTCGCAATCGGTACGGCGACATCGTTCCCCGCCGATGCCCCCCGGCCCCCGAAAGGCTCTGTCGCCACGACGAAAGTCAATCCGGCCATAGAATTCTGCAACGCGTTGGACGGATTAGCCATACGTATATCCGAATGCACCTCCGAAGCCGAGGTGGAGCGAGAGCTTGAAAGTATGGACAAAGCCAATCGGGATCTGGATGAAAGTTATCGTCTGAAGCCTTCAGACCGCACGGCAATCAAAAAGTCGCTCAATGGCATGTTCCGAGCCATTGTCATGAAAGCGGCCCAACTTCAGGGAATCGATGCGTCGGATAAGGCCGATATGTTCAATGGTATAGTCGACGCCGTCGTCGATAAAAGCGATACGCTTGGCGAGCTTGGCGACAATATGGATGCCATGACCGGATCAATGCAGTGACCGGCTTCGTGTCGTGCGCATGAAAAAATAAAGGAAAAGGGCTGCAGCCAGAAACAGGCTGAGCGAAAAGCTGAGGATTATGCCATAGATGCCCATGCGACATGGAAACGCGAGTGTCCATGTCGCGGGTATGCCAACGACAATGTAGCTTATCAGCGATATCCAGAACATAGGCATGACCCGAGAGGTGCCGCGCAGCGCATTGGCAAAGGTGATTTGTGTCGCATCGCCGTATTGATAGAGAGCCAACGGAACGATGAGTGTGAGCGCCAGGGATATCACGGCGGGATCATCGGTGAACAGCGGCATAATGTGAGCGCCTCCGAAAATAAACAGCAGGGATGAGGCTGTCGCCAGCACGAGCATTATCACATAGCCTACGCCGGCGGGGCGTCGCATGAGTCGTCTGTCAGACAGACCCGCCGCATTGCTCACCAGCACCGATACTGCGGCCGCCATGCTGTAGTATATGCAGAATCCGAGTGTGCCGAGTATCACCACCACTTGAAAAGCCGCCAACGCGGTGGCGCTGATCCACCCCGACATCACAGCAGCCATAGTGAACGATCCGGATTCAAATGACATTTGCAATGCGACGGGCCACGACGTGGCGTTGACACGGCGGAAAGACGAGGGCCGGATGCGACCCGAGAGGAATCCTTTGCGGTAATCGCGGAATTGATTTTGTGTGAAGAAAATGATCATGATGGCGGTCATGCTTATCAGGCGTGCCGCCAAAGTGGATATGCCGGCTCCGTTGAGGCCCATTTCCGGCAATCCCCAGTGGCCGTAGATGAGCAGATAGTTGCCCAGAATGTTGATGGCGTTGGCCGACAGGATTATCCACATGGGCATACGTGTGCGGTTGATGGCATAGCTCCATTGTGCAAACACATTGAAAAGCGTCACCGGCACCATGCCCGAAAGCACGATAAGAAAGTAGGGGCGTATCACCGGCAACAATTCCTCGGGTTGGCCGAGGAGGTGGAGATTGAAGTAGACCACGGACATTATCGCCGTGAGCAGCAATGCGAAAAGCAGATTGGCCGCAACGGCGGTGCGCATCAATGTCCCGATGCGATGTCCGGCGCCCTGTGAAAAGAGGGCGCCCACGAGCGGAGTCAGGCCATAGGCAAATCCTAACGAGGCGAACATCGCCACGTTGAAGACATTGTTGACAAACGAAGCCGACGCAAGCGCCTCGGTGGAATAATGTCCCACCATCGTCGTGTCGGCGAACCCCACGACGATAGTGCCCAGCTGTCCGATGAGAATGGGCAGGCCGAGCCGTATGATTCTGGCGTAAAGGCTTCTGCTCATGATGTGGCGCGGGGCGTGACCTAACGGTTAATATTGCTCGCCCGCGTTGGGGAAGTCGACGGCTTTCACATCAGCCACGTAGCGGGAGAGGGCCGCCTGCATTTCGTCGCCGAACGATCCGTAGCGACGCATGAATTTCGGCGCGAATCCACGGTTCATGCCGAGCATATCCTGCACTACAAGTATCTGACCGTCGACATCGGCACCCGCGCCGATGCCTATGACCGGACAGCTCACCTCGTGTGACACACGTGCGGCAAGCGCGGCCGGAATCTTTTCAAGCACGATGGCAAAACAGCCCATGTCGTCGAGCATGCGTGCGTCGGCAAAAAGCTTTTCAGCTTCGGCATCGCTTTTGGCACGCACGCCGTAGCCTCCGAACTTGTTGACCGACTGGGGTGTCAGGCCGAGATGGCCGCACACCGGTATGCCGGCTGTCAGAATGCGGCTTATGGATTCGCGTATTTCCGAGCCGCCTTCCATCTTCACCGCGCCGGCGCCGCTCTCTTTCATGATGCGCACGGCTGACGCCAGTGCGATGTCGGGGCATCCCTGATAGTAGCCGAAAGGCATGTCGACCACCACGAGGGCGCGACGTGCGGCACGGACAACACCTTTGGCGTACGTTATCATATCGTCGAGAGTTATGGGCACGGTGGTTTCATAGCCCATCATTACGTTGGCGGCCGAATCGCCGACAAGGATGAAATCGATGCCTGCGGCGTCGACAATTCCGGCCATGGTGAAATCATAGGAGGTGAGGCAGGCTATCTTCTCGCCTGCGGCTTTCATTTTCAAAAGCGAAGCTGTTGTCACTTTTGGCTTTGCCTGTTCGTTGTAGCTTGACATTGTGAGTCGGTTTTTACTTGTGAAACGGGCTGCAAATTTAGCAAACAAACACTTAATCTGCAAAAACAATTCCTTCAGTGCGTACGGGTGACCGAATGTCCGGCCGGTCGTTTCGGCTCCTTTTTTTGAATTCTTGAAATTGTGCGCTGTGTGTAGGTTTTTCGGAAGTTAATTCTTATCTTAGCCGTCGAAAACGAAATAACGACACAATTATATAAATACTGTATCATAGCTTATGGCAACATCCCATAGATATTGTGTGATAATGTGCGGCGGCATCGGCAGCCGTTTCTGGCCTTATAGCCGCACCGACAAGCCCAAACAGTTCATAGACTTTTTCGGTACGGGACGCTCTCTTCTGCAGATGACCTACGATCGCATAGCGCCGTTGGTGCCTGCCGAAAATATCCTTGTGGTGACCAACAGCCGGTATGCGGCGCTCGTGCGAGAGCATCTGCCAATGCTTACCGACAGCCAAATACTTCTTGAACCTGATCGCCGCAATACCGCGCCGTGCATTGCCTGGGCCGCCTATCACATAGCCGCCCTCGATCCCGAGGCATCGATGATTGTCACTCCGAGCGACCATCTCATCACACGTGAATCGGTGTTTGACCAATGCGTTGTCCGCGGTTTTGAGTTTATTGAGAAAAACGACGCCCTGCTCACTCTCGGAATTACGCCCACACGTCCCGAAACCGGATATGGCTACATTCAGATCGGCAGCGAGATAGAGCCCGGACTGCTGAAAGTGAAAACCTTTACCGAAAAGCCCGACCGCGAACTCGCACAGGTGTTTGTCGACTCCGGAGAGTTTTTCTGGAACGCCGGTATATTCATGTGGCGTGCGTCGGTCATTAAGAAAGCCCTTCACCGCTATCTTCCCGATCTGAGCAGCGAGTTTGACTCGGGTGCCGATCTGTTCGACACTCCCTCCGAACAGGAGTTTATCGACCGTATTTTCCCCGGGTGTCCGTCTATTTCAATTGACTTTGCCGTAATGGAAAAGGCCGATAATGTCTATGTGGAATGCGTCGATTTCGGATGGAGCGATCTCGGCACATGGGGTTCGCTCTATGAGAATTCGCCAAAGAATCTCACGGCCAATGTCACGCAACAGTGCAATGTCATAGCCTACAATTCGTCGGGCAACATATTTCTGGCACCTGACCACAAACTCGTGGTGGTATCGGGCATGAAAGACTTCATCGTCGCCGACGCGGGCGATGTGCTGCTGATCTGTCCGAAAGCCGAGGAGCAAAAGATACGTCAGATGGTCAACGATGTCAAGCAACGCTTCGACGATCGTTACATGTAGTCTTTTTTGCATCTCCTCCACAGGCGTCGGTCGCGGTCAGCGACCGACGGGTTCATCAGTGTCCGGCCGCCCCGTTTT